>NZ_LFJJ01000172.1 GCF_001189365.1 Candidatus Burkholderia verschuerenii
CGCGCCGCGGGACGCGCGGCCCGGCGAGGCCGAGTCCGGCGTGTCCGGCCCCCCCGCCCCCGCCCCCGCCCGCGCCCCGCCCCGCGGGCGCAAACCCCGGCCCCCCCAGCCGGGGTTGGGCGGGGCCCCCCCCCGGGCAGAGCAACCCGCCGATCGCCGCCGCGCCGAGCCACGGATAGCGCTTGCGGAACGCGTCGCCGCTCATCACCTGCGATTCGACGCCGTGCTCGCGCGCCATCGCCGACCATTGATGCAGCACGTCGAGATCGGCGTCGCGCCGCGCGAGCCGCAAATGGCCCGAGACGATGATCTCGCCGTCGATGCCGATCAGTTCCGGCAAGCGGCTATAGACGCGCCGCGCGCGCACCGCGAGCGGCATCTGTTCGGCGTTGCGTCCCTGCGTGCGCACGCCGCCGTAATTCACGCCGCTCGCCTGCGCGCCGCAGAAGCGCCGTTCGATCAGCGCGACGCGCAATCCCTGCTTCGCGAGCGCGAGCGCCGTCGACGAACCGACGAACCGACGAGCCCCCGCCCGCAATCACCACGTCGTAATGGCGGGCGTTACTCATCGTGCGCTTCCTCGGGCTGGATCTGCACGCCGTCGTCGTAGAGCATCGGCGTGATGGGAATGGGCTTGATCGGCGCCTGACTGCGCAGACGGCCGACATCGGCGGGCGGCCGGCCGGTTTCGGCGGCGAGCAGCGCAATCGCCGATTCGCCGCACATGCGTCCCTGGCAGCGACCCATGCCGATGCGCGTCAACGCCTTCAGCCGGTTGACTTCGGTGGCGAGTCCGCTGCGGATGCACGCGCGCAGCGTGCCTACGGTGACTTCCTCGCAGCGGCAGACGACGAGATCGTCGGGCCAGTGACGCGCCGGATGCTCGGGCGGCGCAAACGCCTGCTCGATGCCCGCGCGAAACGCCGCGATGCGCTCGAGTTCGCGATCGAGCGTCGCGGCATCGGCGAGGCCGTCGTGCGGTGCGGCGACGCCGATGTCCTCCAGCAGCGCGAGCGCGGCACGGCATCCCGCGCGTTCGGCGGCATCCGCGCCAGCGATACCCGCGCCATCGCCCGCGAGATAGACGTGGCGCACGGAACTGCGCCCGGCGGCATCGCGTTCGGGCAGCCAGCAGCGATTGAGCGGATCGAAGCGGAAGCGGCATCCGGCGAGATCGGCGAGTTGCGTTTCGGGCCTGAGGCCGAAGCCCATGCCGACGGCGTCGCACGCGAGCGTGCGGGCTTCGCCGCGCGACGAACGCCAGCGGATCGCCTGCACCGCATCGGTGCCGTCGATGCCATCGAGCGTCACGCCATGTTCGATACGCACGCCGCGCGCCTTCAGCCAGCCGACGTAGTACACGCCCTTGGCGAACGTCGACGGCTGATTCAGCATGCGCGGCGCGGCGGCGATCTGACGCGCGAACGGGCTCGTATCGAGCACGGCGGCGATCTGCGCGCCCGCTTTCACGTACTGATAGGCGACGAGATAGAGCAGCGGCCCGGTGCCCGCCAAAACGACGCGCGCGCCGATCGCGCAGCCTTGCGCCTTCAACGCGACCTGCGCGCCGCCGAGCGTGAAGACGCCCGCCAGCGTCCATCCCGGCAGCGGCACGATGCGATCCGTTGCGCCGCTCGCGATGATCAGATGCGAAAACGGCACGTTCGCCTCGCGCCCGGCGTGCAGCGTATCGAGCCGGTTCGGCTCGCAGGCCCACGCGAGCGTATCCGGCCGATAGTCGATGCGCGGTAGCAGTTGCGCCATCGCATCGTGAACGGCGGCGGCTTTCTTTGCCTCGAAGCCGTAGAGCGCGGCCTTGTCGCGCGCGAAACCGGCATCGGCGGGCGGCTGGCGATAGATCTGCCCGCCCCAGCGCGCGTTTTCGTCGATGACGACGGGACGCATGCCCGCCGCGACGAGTGTCTGCGCGGCGCGGATGCCCGCCGGTCCCGCGCCCACGATCACCACGCGCGGCCGATCGCCGATATCGCTCATCGCGCGCCCTCCGGATTCGTGACGATGCGCATGCCCGCTTCGATCCGCGTCGAGCAGGCGCGCATCCGCATGCCGTCTTCGGCGCGCACCCAGCAGTCCTGACACGCGCCGATCAGGCAGAAGCCCGCGCGCGGCGTGCCGCCGAATTCGCTGCGGCGCACGTGGCGTTGCTGCGTGAGGATCGCGGTGAGCACGGTATCGCCCGCGAGCGCGTCGACGGACACGCCATCGAGAACGAAGGGAACGCGCTCGCGTTCGGTTTCGACGAGACGAACGAACTGCGGCGCGCGATGCGTCATGGTGCTCATAGATATCTCAGTGCTGGCCGATCAGAATGCGATTGAGCCCGTAGACGCGATCGAGGATCAGCATCGCGCCGGTGGTGATGAAGATCACCAGCGCGGAGACGGACGCCATCATCGGATCGATCGATTCGGTCGCGTACATGCGCACCGGCAGCGTCACCGTTTGCGGCGAGGTAACGAACACCGACATCGTCAGTTCGTCGAAACTGTTGATGAACGCGAGCAGCCAGCCGCCCGTGATGCCCGGCAGAATCGCGGGCAGCGTGATGCGGCGGAACGTGGTCCACGCATTCGCGCCCAGCGATGACGCCGCGTGCTCGATGCTGCGATCCATCCCGCTCACCGAGGCGAGCACGAGACGCATCACGAACGGCGTGATGACGATCATGTGGGCGAGCACCAGCCATGCGAAGGAACCGGTCGCGCCGATCAGCGCGAAGAAGCGCAGCATCGCGATGCCGAGCACGAGGCCGGGAATCACCAGCGGCGAGAGCAACAGCGCATTCAGAAAGCCGCGTCCCGGAAAGCGCGAGCGGCCGATGGCGAGTCCCGCCGGCAGCGCGATCACGAGCGACAAGGTTGCCGACGCGAACGCCAGCTTCACGCTGTTGAAGAACGCGGAGATGAAGTCGGGATAATCGAGGATCGCGCGGAACCAGCGCAGCGACAAACCGCGCGTGGGCAGCGTCAGCGTTTCTTCCGGCGTGAACGCGACGAGCACGACGATCAGCAGCGGCGCGAGCACGAACAGGATCACGACGGTATGGAAGGCGAGTGCGACAGGACCGTTTTTACGCATGATGTTCGCCCTCGTTCAACCCATACTGCGCGCGTAACGGCGCTCGAGCACGCGGTAGTAGGTCAGCATGACTACCAGATTGGCGATGAGCAGCAGCACCGCGATGGTCGCGCCGAGCGGCCAGTTCATCGAACTGAGGAACTGGTCGTAGACGGTCGTCGCCGCAACTTTCAGCCGCCGTCCGCCGAGCAGGCCGGGAATCGCGAAGGCGCTCGCGGAGAGGCCGAACACCATCAGGCTGCCCGACAGAATCTCCGGCACCAGTTGCGGCAGCACGATGCGTCGCATCGTCGTGAAGGGCGAGGCCATCAGCGAGAGCGCGGCGTTTTCGGTCTGCGGATCGATGCGCTGCAACGCCGTCCACACGGGAATCACCATGAACGGCAGCATCACATGGACGAGCGCGATGACGATCGCGAAGGTCGTATAGAGCAGCTTGTACGGCCCGAAGCCGAACACGCCGAGCAGTTGATTGACGATGCCGTTCACGTTGAGCAGCATGCTCCAGCCGAACGCGCGCACCACGACCGATACTAGCAGCGGCGCGAGAATCACCAGCAGAAACATCGAGCGCCACGGATCGCCCATGCGCGACAGGATGTACGCCTCGGGCGTGCCGATCACGACGCACAGAAGCGTCACCAGCGCGGCGATGCCGAAGGTGCGCGCGAAGATCGTGTGGAAGTACGACGAGCCGAGGACTTCGGCGTAGTTGTGGAAATCGAACGCGGCGACGGGGCCCGAGTTCGGATCGAAGCGATATAGCGTGAGCGCGAGCGTCATCGCGAGCGGCACGATCACCAGCACCGCGAACAGCAGCAGCGCGGGCGCGCTCATCATCCACATCGGCAGATAGGCGTGCCACGCGGCGCGGCGCGCGGGCTTCGCATCCGTCGATGCAGTGGGTTCGGACGTGCGCAAGGTGCTATCCACGGACGGCCTCCTGCTGAATGAATCGCAGCGATTCCGCGCTCCAGTCGATGCCCACTTGCGCGCCTTCTTCGAGCGGTTCGTCGCCGTGGTTCTGGCAGCACACGAGCATTTCGCCCGCGCGGCTGTCGAGCCGGTAAAGCCATTGGCTGCCGAGGAAGAAGCGGCTCGTCACGCGGCCGGCCAAACGGCCGCTGCCCGCCGCGCCGAGCCGGAGTTTCTCGGGACGAATGCAGACGGTGATCGCGTCGCCCACGCCGATGGCGCGCTCGCGCTCCGGCAATTGCGCGGTCGTGCCGGTTTCCGCGAGATCGTGGCCGAGGTCGATGCGAATGGCGTCGCCATCGCGCGCGACGATCTTGCCGCGCAGCATGTTGGCCTTGCCGATGAACTGCGACACGAAGCTCGTCTCCGGCCGCTCGTAGGCGCGATACGGCGTATCGACCTGCGTGATGCGTCCGGCTTCCATCACCACGACGCGATCGCTGATCGACAGCGCTTCCGACTGATCGTGCGTGACCATGATGGTCGTCGTGCCGATCTTGCGCTGGATGCCGCGCAATTCGAACTGCATGTCCTCGCGCAGCTTCGCGTCGAGATTTGACATCGGTTCGTCGAGCAGGAGCACGGGCGGCGCGATGACGATGGCGCGCGCGATCGCCACGCGCTGCCGTTGTCCGCCCGACAACTCGCGCGGAAAGCAATGCGCGAAGGCATCGAGCCGCACCAGCGACAGCGCCTCGCGCACGCGGTCGGCGCGTTCGCGCTTGTCGATGCCGCGCATCTCCAGACCGAAGCTGACGTTCTGCTCGACGCTCATATGCGGAAACAGCGCGTAGCTCTGAAACACGATGCCGAGGCCGCGCCGGTTCGGCCGCATATGCGTGATGTCGCGGCCATCGAGCGTGATGCGCCCGCGCGTGGCTTCGATAAAGCCCGCGATCATCTACAGCGTCGTGGTCTTGCCGCAGCCCGACGGTCCGAGCAGCGACACGAACTCGCCTTTCTCGACCGACAGGTTGACGTCGGCGACCGCGTGCAATTCGCCGAACGATTTCGACAGATCCGTCAAGGTGAGGAACGACATGGCCTGCTCCTTCGGTGCATCGCGCACCGCACTTAAGTTCGTTTGATTCCGATGATCCGACTCTAGCCAGCCAAATTTCCGGGCGTCAATTTCAAATTCCATTGAACGATCTAAATCTTAGTTTTGATTCCATTAAACGAAATAGATCGCGTTACTATGGCATCGGCATTTCGCTGAGTGCGGCTTGGGTATTTCCTGAAATTCATGGGGAATTGCGGTTTCGGTTAGCATCGACGGCAGATCGAACGCGTAAGCGCGCATTCCGGAAGATTCCGGTGAATGAAACGAATGAGGCTTGAATGAAGGCATCGGACGAAGAAAACGGAACGCCCGGCGCGGGCATGCTGCAACGCGCGTTCGCGGTGATTCGAGCGCTCGGCGACAGCGACGCCGAAGGCAGCCGCGTGACCGCGCTGGCGAAAACCGTCGGACTCACGCAGGCGACGGTGCATCGCATCCTGCAATCATTGATCGCCGAAGGCGTGGTCGAGCAGGACGAAGGCAGCAAGCGGTATCGGCTGAGCGTGGATTTTTTCTCGCTGGCGGCGCGCGCAGGCAATCCGAGCCGGATGCGCGCGCTGTGCCGGCCGGCCTTGCTCAGGCTGTGCGCGAGTCTCGGCGACACCATCTTTCTGCTCGTCAAAAGCAGCTTCGACGCGGTGTGCCTCGATATCTGCGAAGGCCCGTATCCGATCCGCTCCTTCACCGGCGACGTGGGCGGGCGCGTGGCGCTCGGCGTCGGACAGGGAAGTCTCGCGATTCTCGCGTTCCAGCCGGAAGAGGAGCGCGAGGAAATCATCCGCTACAACGTGCCGCGACTGCTCAGCTACGGCGTATTCGACGAAGTGTATTTGCGCACCGAGATCGAACGCGTGCGCGCCCAGGGTTACGCGGGGCGCAATAGCGGCTTGATCGACGGCATGGCGGGCGTCGCTGTGCCGATTCTCGATCGCGCCGGGCTGGCGGTCGGCGCGCTGAGCGTGGGCACGCTGTCGTCGCGACTCGGCGAGGATCGTCTGCCGATGGTGGTGGAATTGTTGCGGCGTCAGGCGAATGCGATTGGCCCGCAGATCAATCCGTTCGATGTTGCCGTGCGTCGGCCGGTGCACGGCCTCACGCGAACGATGGCGACGCGACCGCTGTGTCCGGACCGCCGCAGGCAGAGGAAAGATAAGCGCGGTTCGCGTCAGGATCGCGCGGCGAAGACTCATTCGCTGCAAGATCCATCTAAGCAGTTCTTCGGCCGCGCCGGACAGCGGCCGTCGCGACTTCACCAGAATGCGCGCCTCGGCCGCCTCGAATAGCGGATGCCGGATCGGCAGCGCGACCAGTTCGCCCGCATCGATTTCGCGATACACCGAGAACGCGCCGATCAGCGTCGCGCCTTCGCCGCGCGTCACGAACTGCCGCAACACCTGAAGCGAATTGGTGACGAGCGTCGGCCGAACCTCGATATTTTCCGCGTACGTCAGCATCTCGATAACCTGTCCGAGACCGAACGCGGGCGGCATCAGCGCGAGCGGATACCGCAGCATTTCGTCGATGGTGACCGCGCCGCCACGCTTCGCCAGCGGATGCGCCGCATTGACCAGCAGCACGACCGGCTGCGACGACGTCGCCCGATACACGATGTCCGGATGCGCGGGCGGGTTGTACGCGAGACCGATATGCGCGCGGCTTTGCGCGACTTCTTCCAGCACGTCGTTGACGGGCATAATATCGACGGCGACATCGAGCTTCGGGTACTGCATGCAGAAGTCGCTCAGCACTTCTTCCATCAAGCCATCGATATAACCTTCGCTGATCGCAAGCCGGATGTGCCCGCGCTGCAATCCACGCAACGCCTGCAAACGGTCTTCCAACTGCTCCTGCTGCGCCTGACAGCCGCGCCAGTATTCGACCAGATGCGCCGCCGCCTCGGTCGGCTTCACGCCGCGCGCCTGCCGCTCGAACAGCGGCGCGCCGACCTCTTCCTCCAGCAAGCGGATTTGCCGTGTGATCACCGATGCAGCCGTGTTCAGGCTGTCCGCCGCCGCGCGGATCGAGCCTTGCGTGAGGACTTCGTGGAAATACCGATACCGCAGCCTTCGCTGATTCAGTTCGCGCATCGGATTCTCAAGGTCGGAGCGTTGCCCAGCGAGCAACGATAGCCGACTTCGGTTGCTCTTGCTCGTCGCATTTTGGTTGTCGAAGTGAATTCATTCCAAGAGTTGGCCCCACGACCGCAACGTTCATCGGAGAACGCCCTTGTCCGCCATTCCTTCCACGCACGTCACCGAACGGCACGCGGCGCTGTATCGCAAGCTCGACTGGCGGTTGCTGCCGTTTCTGCTGCTTTGCTACACGTTCGCGTATCTCGATCGCGTCAATATCGGCTTCGCCAAGTTGCAGATGCAGAGCGATCTCGGCTTTTCCGATGCCGTCTACGGACTCGGCGCGGGCATCTTCTTTCTCGGCTACGTGCTGTTCGAAGTGCCGAGCAATCTGCTGCTGCCGAAGGTCGGCGCGCGCAAGACCATCAGCCGCATCATGATTCTGTGGGGTTTGACCTCGGCGGCGATGCTGTTCGTGCGCAGCCAAACGACCTTCTACGCGATGCGCTTTCTGCTCGGCGTCTTCGAAGCCGGTTTCGCGCCGGGCATGATCTTCTATCTGACCTACTGGTACGGCCGCGCGCGCATGGCGCAGGTAATGGCCATCGTGATGCTCGCCGGGCCGATCGGCGGCATGTTCGGCGGGCCGCTCTCGACGTGGATCATGACGTCGTTCTCCGGCGCGCACGGTCTCGACGGCTGGCAGTGGATGTTCCTCGTCGAAGGCCTGCCGTGCGTGCTGTTCGGTGTGCTCGCGCTGTTCGTGCTCGCCGATCGTCCCGCCGATGCGCGCTGGCTTTCCGACGACGAAAAGCGTCTGCTCGCGTCCGAACTCGATACGTCCGGCGCACATCATTCGTTCGCGCAAGTCGCGCGCGATCCGCGCGTCTATCTGATGGCCGTGCCGTACTTCTGCTTTATCTGCGGCATCTATGCGGTGAGCTTCTGGCTGCCGTCGATCATCAAGGCGGCGGGCGTCAAGGACACGATGCAGATCGGCCTGTATTCCGCGATTCCCTACGTCGCCGCCGCGATCACGATGATCGTCATCGGGCGCAGTTCGGACCGGCGTGGCGAGCGGCATTTTCATAGCCCGATTCCCGCGCTGATCGGCTCGGTGACGCTCGCGCTGGCGACTGTCTTCGGCGGCGATCTGGCGATGTCGCTCACCTGCATGACCATCGCCACCGCGATGATGTGGTCCGCCTACACGGTATTCTGGGCAATGCCGTCCGAGCATCTGAAGGGCGATGCGGCATCGGGCGGGATCGCGCTCATCAACACGATCGGGCTGATCGGCGGCTTTCTCAGCCCGACGATCATCGGCTGGGCGCAGAGCGCGACCGGCAGCCTGCACGCGGGCCTGTACGTGATGGTCGCGTTGCTCTCCATCGGCGCGCTCGTGCTGATCGCGATGCGTCCGGCGTGCGCGGCCTGACGTGCGCTCATCAAACGAAAAAGAGAGGTTTCCATCTTGCCGAGTACACACGCCAACCCCCGCATTGTTTTGATCGCCGGTTTCCAGCACGAAACCAACACCTTCGCGCCGTCGAAAGCGGCCTATGAAAACTTCGAGCGCGGCGAAGGCTTTCCGCTGATGTCGCGCGGCGCCGACGTGCTCGCGCTGCGCGAGGTCAACATTCCCGCAGGCGGCTTTATCCGCGCGGCGCAAGCGGCGGGGCATACGCTCGTGCCGGTGATCTGGGCGGGCGCGAGTCCGTCGGCGCACGTCACGCGCGATGCCTTCGAGCGCATCGCGGGCGAAATCGTCGAGGCCGCGCGCACGCAGCGTTTCGATGCGGTGTATCTCGATCTGCACGGCGCGATGGTCGCCGAGCACGTCGACGACGGCGAAGGCGAAGTGCTGGCGCGCGTGCGCGAAGCGGTCGGGCGCGACGTGCCGATCGTCGCATCGCTCGATCTGCATGCGAACGTCACCGAACGCATGCTGCACAACGCCGATGCGCTGGTTGCGTATCGGACCTATCCGCACGTCGATATGGCGGACACCGGCGCGCGCGCGGCCGCGCTGCTCGAACGGCTGATGGCGGGCGAGACGCTGCATCGCGCGTCGCGGCGGCTGCCGTTCCTGATTCCGATCAACGGCATGTGCACGCTGCTCGAACCGTCGCGCGGCATGTACGGCGCGCTGGATGCGGCGGAGACGGGCGATGTCGTGTCGGCATCGTTCGCGCCGGGATTTCCGGCGGCGGATTTCCCCGAATGCGGCCCGGTGATCTGGGCCTACGCGCATTCGTCCGATGCGGCGAAAACGGCCGTCGACACGCTGTATCGCCGCATGATCGACGACGAAGCCGCCTGGCGCGTGCCGTTCCTGTCGCCCGACGAGGCCGTGCACGAAGCGATGCGCCTTGCGGATGGCGCGAGCCGTCCGGTCGTCATCGCCGATACGCAGGACAACCCCGGCGCGGGCGGCGACGCTAACACGATGGAAATGCTGCGCGCGCTCGTGCGCAACGGCGCGACGGGCGCGACCTTCGGGCTGATCTACGATCCCGACGCGGCCGCGGCGGCGCATCGCGCGGGCGTGGGTGCGCGGGTGGAATTGTCGCTGGGCGGGCAATCGAAAGTGCCGGGCGACGCGCCGTTTGCAGGCGTTTTCGAAGTGATGTCGCTATCGGACGGACGCTGCCGCTACGACGGCCCGATGATGAACGGCATGCAGGCCGAACTCGGCCCGGTGGCGTGTTTGCGTATCGATGGCGTGCTGATCGCGGTGAGTTCGGGCAAGGCGCAGATGCTTGATCGCAATCTCTATCGCGTCGCGGGCATCCAGCCCGAGGACATGAAGATTCTCGTCAACAAGAGTTCGGTGCATTTCCGCGCGGATTTCGAGCCGATCGCAGAGGCGGTGCTGGTCGCGAAAGCGCCCGGCCCGATGGTCGCCGATCCCGCCGATCTGCCGTGGACGCGCCTCGCGCCGGGCATTCGCACGCGGCCGGGCGGGGAGGCGTTCGCGGGCTGATCGTGTCAGGCGATGCCGGTCGCGCAGAATCGCGAAGCAGGCTGACGCCCGAGCAGCGCCTCGATCTCCGACTTGCATTGCAGCAGCGCCGCGAGCAACGCCTCGCGCGTCCGCTCGAAGCGCGGCGCGGGCACGCCGAGCGAAATCGCATAGTGCTCGTGCGATCCCGAGTCCAGAAACACGCCGATTCCGCACACGCCTTCGGCATGTTCCTGTTCGTCGACCGCGTAACCCGCGCGGCGCACCTATTCGATCGCGGCGAGCAGCGCGCTCATCTTGTCGATGCTCGCGGGCGTGCGCGTCGGCAGCTTGCCGGCGAAGAGCTGCCTGATTTCGTCGTCGGGACGCTGCGCGAGCAACGCCTTGCCGTGCACGGTCAGATGCACCGGAAACGCCGTGCCCACCGGCGACACCACGCGCAATTCCTGATCCGACAGATACTGATCCACGCTGATCGCATGCTGCCCGCGATACACGCAGACGTTCACGGTCTCGCGCGTGCGCCGTCCGAGCGCCTCCACAAACGGCCGCGCGATGCCGACAAAATCCGTATGCGCCGATGCCACGAGCCGCGCGATCGCCGGCCCGAGCCGCACGCCATCGGTCCCGGCGATGACCATTTGCTGCGCCTCCAGCGCACCGACGATCCGATGCACCGTCGTGCGCGGCAGCGCCGCCGCCCGCGCGATCTGCCCGATCGACAAGCCGCCTTGCTGATTCTCCAGCGCCCGCAACACGGCCGCCGCCCGCGCGATGACCTGCTTGCCCGACGACGCATCGCTTTCCGGCGCGTCGTCAGTTGCGCTAACCTGTTGTTCCGCCTGCCTTGACCCCGTCTTGCGACTCGGCATAGACTGTTCCTTTCGCCGGTTCCTTTCGCCGGATTACTGTTCCGTAGAGCGGACATCGTACAGCAGCGTCATTCACCCGTCAAGACGAGCGGCGGGCGCGATCAACCCATAAAAGAAGGCCAGAATGGCTGAGGAACTGGTAATTGCGCGAGTGAAATCGGTCGGGGCCGATATCTCGCGGTCCATCTGCGTTATCGGAACGACGCGGGAATCGGCATCGGCATGGGCAGTCTGCTGTATCGCGTGACGACCAAATCCGGCGATACCGACATCCGCAGCACGCCGAACGCCACGCCCATTCCCTCCGGCGAGACCGTGGAGATATTCATCGAGATCGACGAGACCGTGCGCAGCCTCGACTTCATCGGCTATTCGATGGACGCGCGCGACGCGATTCCAGTGCGCGCGCACATCGAAGCCGGCTTTCTGCGCTGGAAACTGCTCGGCCCGCGCGAGGACGCCTGACGCGTGAAGCGTCGCGTCACTGCGGCAACTTGCCGAGGTAGGTCTGACAGACGTGACTCGCGTTGTAATCCGATGCCAGTTCCAGCAATTCCTTGCCGTCCGTGGACGGCAGCAGCGCATCGGAATAATTGGGACACGGGTCGTCGAAGGCGGTCGGCACCGGCACGGGCGCGGCTTCGACCGTCCACGCGCCGCTGCCGTCGAGCGCCGAATTGACAAACAGCAACTGGCCGTTCTGCGCCGACACGCTGCCGTCCGCTTCGTGCAGCACCTGACCGACGGCGATCAGCTTGCCCGCGCCGCCGCCGTTCGGCGTCCAGACACTGGAAGGCGCGTGCTCGAAATATTGTCCCGTCGATGAACGGATGATCGTGCCGAGGTCCGTGGGCGTGCCGTAATTCCAGCCATCGGTCGAGGTCCGCGAATAAGCGACGCAATTCTGCGGGCCGCAAATCTCGTAGCTCATGAAGTAGTTGCCGTTCGGGAGCGTGCTGACGCGCGCCATCCCCGGTCGCGACGCCTGCGCGGATGCGGCCACCGTATCGCTTTTGTCCTGCCAGGTTTTGCCGTCGTAAGTGCGCATCTGTACGAGCTTCTGGCTGCAGCACGGATCGGTCTCGTCGCTCCAGAACATCACCAGCGCGCCGTCCTTGGCGATACTGAGTCGGCCCTTCAGAATTAGTCGAAGTCAAGGGTGGCAAGGGGCCGCCGGAAGATCGTGTTTCCCAGAACTCCCAGAAGCAATATTGATCTGAATGGTTTCCTGGGAGTTTGGAACTTC
>NZ_LFJJ01000173.1 GCF_001189365.1 Candidatus Burkholderia verschuerenii
TTCAGCTCAACGTCATGCCTCAACCTCTACTCGTGCGCTGCAGACCTGGCTGAGATGTGCGTTTACGTCTGCACCAGACTGCGTCGTCGGGTCCATTCCGGCAAATTCAATTTTGCAGGCCCGACTACGTATCCCGCGCCTGATAGCCGACGAACTCGATGCGCGATGGTTCGACGCCCAGCGCACTCAATTCTTCGAGATATCGTTCGCGCGGGCCGTCGTTCGCGAGCAGGATGAGGCGTGAATCGGGCACGGCGTCGAGCACGCGCGCCCATATGCGCAAGGTACGTGGCGACGCCTTGCACGGATTATTCAAGCATCCGAATGTAATATGGCCGTTGCGATGCGCGGGCAATGGTCCGACATCGGGCGATGTCGCGCGCACGTCGTAGCACCAGAACGTCTCGGGCAGACGGAGCGTGCGCTCGCTGTAAAACGCCTCGAATTCAGGGCGATCGGGCGGATCGATCCACGGATCGCTCAGACGGTAACGGATCGCGCTGCTGCCCGTCGTGCCCGGATAGCCGAGCCACTGAACCTGCACCGGCGCGGGCCTGCGCGCGAACAACAAAGGACGCGCGCGCGACATATGCAAAGTGAGATCGACCAGCACGTCGATGCCGTCGTCGCGGATCACTTGCGCGAGTCGTTCGTCGCTCAATGTCTGCACGTCGCGCCAGACATACGTCGTCGGGCGGATTTTTGCGGTGATGTCGTCGTGTATCGAGCTCGAATAGCAGAAGATTTCGTAGTTCGCGTGATCGTGACGGGCGAACACGGGCGCGGTAAACATCGACTGGCAATGCGCGTTGAAATCCGGCGCGACATAGCCGATGCGCAGTCTGCGTTCGGGATCGCGCGCGTTGCCGTAAGCAGGTGCTTGCGATAGCCACGGCGTTTCATGGCGCGCCGCGAAGCGCAGACATGAGTCGAGTATGTCGCGCGGGTCTTCGGCGTGATAAGTCAGCGCGTAATTCAGGTTGCAATGCGCACGGACATCTTGCGGATCGCAGTCGACCGCACGATAAAAATGCTCCATCGCTTCGTCCATGCGGCCCATGTCCTTGAGCACGCCCGCCACATTGGTGTGGGCTCCGGTTACGTCCGCGTTCAGCGCAAGCGCCTCGCGCAGGATCGCTTCGGCATCGGACAGACGGCCCAGATCGCGCAGGAGGCGACCGAGACTGACACGCGGAGCCACGTAATCCGGGCGAAGCGTGATCGCTTGCTCGAATTCTTTCGCGGCCTCCGGAAGGCGGTTTTGCTCGGTCAGGATCACGCCGAGGTTATAAAGCACCTCAGGAAAATGCGGACGGATGCTCAGCGCGTTGCGACAGGCGGCTTCCGCGCCGCTCAACTCGCCGAGTCCGTGGAGGACGGTAGCGAGTGAGCCATGCGCCTCCGCATTGCCCGGTTCCATCGCAATGGCGCGTCGCCACGCCCGTCCGGCGTCGTCGAGCTTGTCTTCGCGCTCGAGTGTTTGCGCGAGACCGGTCTGCGCGTTCACGCTGTTCGCATCGACCGAGATAGCCGCATCGAACGCGAGCCGCGCCTGCTCGACTTCGTCGCTCGCCAGTAACGTGTAACCGAGACCGCATTGCGCATCGATGCTGTCGGGACGCAACGTCACCGCGCGTCGAAAGCAGACGACGGCGCGTGCCGGATTACCCTGCTCCCGTAACAAATCGCCGAGACTGCAAAGAATCTCCGCCGAATCGGGCAGCGCTGCCCGCGCGCGTCTCAACACGATGCGAGCCTCGCGCGTCCTGCCGTCGCTTCGCAGCAGACTGGCGAGATTCCGGTGCGCGTCGACATAATCGGGGCGGGCATCGATCGCGCCCAAATAAGCGGCTTCGGCTTCCGCGATGCGTCCATCATCCCGAAGCAGATTGCCGAGATTGTTATGCGCTTCCGCGAAATCGGGCTGGATGTCGATCGCGCGTCGCAGCGCAGCCTGCGCTTCATTGCGCCGCCCCGTTTGCGAGAGCAGATTGCCGAGGTTGTAATGCGCCTGCGCAAAATCCGGCTGATGCTCGATCGCTCGCCGATAGACCGCTTCGGCGCCCGACAGATCGCCCTTCGCCATCAACAGGTTGCCGAGATTGCCGTAACCGCCGGTGTAGGCCGGATCCACGGTGATAGCGCGTCGCCAGTGCGCTTCCGCTTCGTCCAGCCGGTTCAGTCGGAAGCAGCAGATGGCGGCGAGATTCAACGCTTCGACATTCGACGTCAGGCTGGACAGCAGCGGCTTCAGCGTGGCGAGCGCATCGACGAAAAGACTGCGGGTGTATTGTGGTGCGGCGGCGGCGTGATACAGGGACGAATCGGCAGACATGAAGCGGTTGGCGACCGGATAAAAATCCGTCGATTTGGGAATTAAGCAAAGATAAAACTAACAGAACGGCTTAGCGAATTCGTAAATAACTATAAAGTGCTGCAAAATTCGAAATAAAGCGCGTTTCGCTGCCTTATTCGACGCACCAGCCCCGCGTATGCCCGACCACCGCGACTTGCGCCGTATCTCAAAACCCAGCAAGCTTCCGGTCTGAAGCGGCCCGGCCGCAACGAACTCGCACCACAGACAAAGGCGTCCCATGTCCGACAAACCCACGATGAGCGGAGAGCGCGAAGGCTCCGACAATCCCGATCTGCTGTATTTGCTGCAGGGCGCGGCGGATTTCAGCCGTTTTGTGTTTCCCGACAGCGAAGCGCTTTTCAAGAGCCTGGCGCATCGGCAGACGCCGCACACGCTGTTCATCACCTGCGCGGATTCGCGCGTGTCGCCGGAGATGATCACGCAAACGCGGCCGGGCGAATTGTTCGTGTGCCGCAACATCGGCAATATCGTGCCGGCTTACGGCGAAATGCTCGGCGGTGTGTCGGCCGTGGTGGAATTCGCGGTGCTCGCGCTCAACGTGCGGCAGATCGTGATCTGCGGTCACTCGGATTGCGGCGCGATGAAAGGACTCTCGTCAGGCGCGACCATCGCCGATGAAATGCCGACCGTGCACGCATGGCTGCGCAACGCCGAAGCCGCACGCAGCGTCGTGATGGCGAAAAAACTCGACGAGGCGCGCATCGTTCAGGCGATGGTCGAGGAAAATATCCGTCTGCAACTGACGCATTTGCGCACGCATCCGGCCGTGGCGGACCGACTCGCGCAAGGTCAGTGCAGGTGCAAGGCTGGGTCTACGACATCGGACAAGGCAACGTCTCGGTGTTCGACGACTACGCGGGCACCTTCGAATCCATCCCCGACGCCCGCGCGCGCATGCAGCGCAAATAGCACGCCGGGCCGCTTACTGAATGCCCTTTTTCGCGGCCAGTTGCTGCGCCATCTGCAAGTGCTTTTCGATGGTCGGCAACGCCTTTTGCGCCGCTTCCTTCAGCTTCGCGTTCTGCCCTTCCTGCGCTTCCTTCTGGAAAGCCTGCACAGCTTCCTGATGCCCCTGCACGCCAAGCTTCTGGATATATGCCTCGTCGAACTGCTTGCCGTGCAGCGCCTTGAGCGAATCGAGCACGGACGGATCGGAATTGTCCTTCGGCACGGTCACGCCCGACGGCGCGGCCATTTTGAGTTGAATGGCGAGCTTGGTGTGATCGATCATCATGTGATGCGCGAAGCTCTTCACATCGGCATCCTGCGACTGTTTGGTCGCCAGCTTGGCGGCATCGATTTCGGTCGATCCGGCCGACGACGCGGCCTGCACGAAAGCCTTGTCGGTTGGCGGCAAGTCGTTGCCGAGCGTCTGACTCGCGGCCTGCGTCTGGGCGAGCGCGGCGACCGGCGCGGCGGAGAAAAGTGTCGTGGCGAGCGCCGCGACCACAATGGCTGAGCGTTTCATAAAAACTCCCGTAACAGGTATCGGTCACGAGAGGAGCAGCAATGGCAATGCCACGCTTCGTTATCGGAACGTCGTTTGCTGACTGATTCCCGGCTCACGCCGCACATCGCGCGATTTCCGCGCTTGTTACACTGACCACTCTTTCACTGTTGCGCGATCAGGAACGTCATGCCCGTCTACGATTACGAATGCGAGGATTGCGGCACATTTGAAACCGTGCGCCGCATCAGCGAGCGCGACGAACCCGCCGCTTGCCCGCAGTGCCACGCCGTCGCGCCGCGCGTGACCGTGGGCGCGCCGTCGTTCGGCAAATCGGGCGGCGCAGCGGACACCGACGATGCCGGCAGCGGCATCTACGGCATGACGCATCGCGGCGGCTGCATGTGCTGCCGCTGACATCGTTCCAACTTCTGCGATTCGGGCACGTCCGTTGCACACACACTCGGACGTGCCAGGCGGCGTATCATCTGAAGACGATGTGATGCATCGAGGATGCATCGCGTCGCGGGCATCGGGTAGCTGCAGCCTTTGCGCTTAGCGTGTTCCGAACGAATAACAGGAGGTGATAAGGATGACGATTCAATTCAGCGGGCGGCGTCATGTGGTAGCGGCGGCGCGCGTCGCATTCGAGGCCACGGTGGACGGACGTGAGGTCTGGTGCAGTGTCTCCCTCGATGCGCTCAACGATCACTTCGGCAATAGCGGCACCTCTTCGCACGATCTCCTATCCGCGTTCGAGGGAGGACGCGTGCAGATCGAAGGCGCGGCGCAACGCGCGCTCGAGCGCAATCACGGTCAGTCCGTGGAGCTCGAGACCGGCGACTTCAAGTAATCCCGGCAACGGGGCGGCGCAAGGCCGCCCTGCTCTTCAAGCGCCTTCAGCACGATACCAGTAATCCGATCAGCAATCCACCTACGGCCGCAAACGCAATCGACTTCCACGGATTGTCGTGCACATAGTCGTCGGTGTTGTCGCTCACGCGGCGATAGCGCGACGACATCGCATCGTGCGCATGGCTGAGCGAGCGCCTGGCGCGCCGCGCCACATGCGACGGATGAAACTGACTGCCCTGCCCTTCCGATGTCGCCGCCGCCGGCTGCGCGAGCACGGCCGGACTGTCGCCGCCCTCGAGCACGCTGCCATGTACGTGATGCGGCGCGATCATCGCCGGCCGATGCGCTCCGACCGGCCCGAGCGGCGACAAACCCGCACCCTGACTCTGCACGGCCGACGGCGTCAGCGCGGCCTGAATGCCGCTCACGCCGCCCGATGACGCCGACGACGGCGCGTCGATCGGGGTAACGGATGCGGTGCTTCCACTGCCGTTTGCGTTTTCCACGGCGCTTCTCCTTGGTTCACATCGTTCTCGCTTACATCGTCCGCTTCACATCGTCCGCTTCGTGTCGACATTTGCACGCTGCACTGCAAAAACGATTGTCTGATCAAAAAACCATGCTGTTAGCGTCGCACCGAACGGGCCCGGCCGCAACCTGGCCTTTCAGCCAAGCTCGACGCGCCGGTTCATCGTAATTTTTCTCACATAAGCGTGAGAAACGTTCGTTTGTCGCCGGCCTCGCGGCGGCCTAGGATGGCGGGCATCGCAGAGGCCGCGCGCTTGTGAAGAAAACAGGCACGGTCGGCGGATCGTGACTTCCGCGGCTTGCATCATTCGTTTCACGCCGCGCGGAAACATCGCGCCGCGCGCATCGATACGATGGCTTCGCGACTCACTCATCACACGGCCCGCCATGAATCCCGTCAATCTAGCTCAACTGCTTATCCTTGCCGCGCTATGGGGCGGCCGTTCCTGTTCATCCGCGTCGGCGTCGGAGAATTCGGCGTGGCGCCGTTGATGGCGCTGCGCGTCGGTATCGGCGCGGCGTTTTTGCTGATCGTGCCGATCCTTCGCGGCTCATCGCGCGATGCGTTGACGACGATGCGCCGTCATGCGCGACCGCTGTTCATGGTCGGCATCCTGAATTCCGCCGCGCCGTTCTGTCTTTTTGCCTATGCCGAACTGACGCTTTCGGCGGGCGTCACGTCTGTGATCAACGCCACGACGCCGCTCTGGGGCGCGCTCGTCGCATTTCTGTGGCTGAACGATCGCCTGACGCGGCTGCGCGTCGCGGGACTCGCGATCGGCTTCGCGGGCGTGCTGGCGCTGGTCTGGGATCAGATGTTCGTGCACGACGCGAGCGCTGCGCCCGTGTCGCCGCTCGCGACTGCGTTGGCCGCGCTCGCCGCACTCGGCGCGACGCTGTTCTATGGCATCGCGGCAAGTTACACGAAGCGGCATCTGACGGGCGTCGATTCGCTGACCGTCGCCACGGGTACGATGACCGCCGCGACGGTCGTGCTGCTGCCGTTCGCCGTGCTGTACTGGCCTGCGAGCGCGGTGTCGACGCATGCGTGGGGCGCAGTGATTGGACTGGGCGTCGCGTGCACGGGCGTCGCGTATATGCTGTTTTTCCATTTGATCGCAGTGGCCGGACCGGCGCGCGATTACGGTGACCTTCGTGATTCCGATCTTCGGCATTCTGTGGGGCGCGATGTTTCTTGCCGAGCGCGTCTCAACGGGCATGGCAGCGGCGTGTGCAATCGTGCTGATCGGCACCGCGCTGGCGACGGGCGTCGTCAAACGCATTCCCGGCATGAGCGCGCGGCGCGCCGAATGCGCGAAACAATAACGTCGGCTACTTCCAGAGACTGACGAGCGGCCCGCCTTCGCCGCCGACCGGATCGCTGGCCGGGAACGGCAGCGCTTCCATCGTGCGGCGTTCGTCGTCCTCGAGTGCGTCGCGGCGAATATCCCATTGCTGTCCCGGCGGATACGCGCCGATCACCTGAAAGCGTCGTCCGCTCGTGAGCAGACAGTGGCCGGTGCCGGCTGGCAACACAAGCGCATCGCCCGCGCGCACGGCGATCACGCGTCCTTTTGGTCCGCCGAGAATCAGCTCCGCATCGCCCGATGCAATGCCGAGCGCTTCGTGCGCGGTCGAATGATAGTGGTGATAGTCGAAGACGCCGTCGCGCCATTGCGCGGGCCAGCCGTTGTGCGCGAACAGCGCTTCGAAGCGCCCGGCGATGTCCGGCTCGCGCGGATCGACCACGCCGTGCCAGATCAGCACCGGCAGGCGCGTGTTGTTGGGCACCCAGCCGTTCGGCGCGAGCATGACGGCATCGCAGCGAGCGTCGGATGCGGCCTGAATATTCAGCGTTGCATGAGCCATGATGCGTTTTCTCCTGTGTCGGCAGAAATCATAGCAACGCGTGTTCCCGTTTATTGCATTTGCCGCACGCTCAATGCCCGTGCCAGTGCCCGCCGCCTCCGCCAAAGCCGATGCCCAGCGACACCGAAGGCGCCGAGTAATATCCCGGCGCGTAGCCGTAACCATAAGCCGGCGCATAGCCGTAGACCGGCGCGGGTGCGGGCGCGTAGCCGTAAGGCGGCGCGTAGACGCAACCGCCGAGCGCGGCTGCCAGAACGAGCGCGGCCGATACCACCAAGGTCCGGCGGCCAGCTTTTCGTACGGATGATGTTGTGTTTTTCATGAGACCACTCCCCGATCGCTTACGACTTACCAGCGACGATATCCGCCGTGATACGCGTACCAGTCACGACGATTCCAGTAACGCCCGCCATCCCAGTAACGATCACCATGCCATCCGACCACGACGGCCGGCGCGGCAACCACGACCGGCGCGGGCGCGGCATACACGGGCGCGGGTTGCGCATACATCGGCGGGGGCGCCTGATACACGACGGGCGGCGGCGCATAGACCGGCGCGGCATAGACAGGCGCGGCGTACATCGGCGCCGGAATGCCGACATTGATCCCGAAGCTCACGCCACCCGCATTCGCGACACCACACGCCAGCCCCGCTGCTGCCGCGATACCCAAACCAATCAGACCCTTGACGTTCATATCGTCCTCTTTCCACGTATAGCCGCATTACGGCCATGAAGTCATGGTATCCGCGTGCATCGCACGGTGAGTTACAAGGGCTGTAACAGATGTGAATGCCGTGACGCATGCTGTAACGGCTCGTGAACATCCGTTCGATATGCTGCGCCGCCGCACGAATGGCTTGCGCGCGCCGCTCGCGACATGGGATAGTTCGGCTTCTCGAAATAATGGACGCGGGACGATGGACCTTTTGCGAAGCATGCGGATCTTCGTACGCGTGGCGGAAGCCTCGAGCTTCACCGTCGCGGCGCAGCAAATGGATATCACCACCGCGCAGGCGTCGCGCGCGGTCACCGATCTCGAAACGCATCTGCGCACGCGCCTGTTGAATCGCACGACGCGCCGCGTCGCGCTGACCGATGCCGGCAATCGCTATCTCGCGCGCTGCAAGAATGTGATCGCGCTGGTCGATCTGTCCGAAGCCGAAGCGGGCGACGCGCAAATCTCCCCGACCGGCGTCTTGCGCATGCACGCGCCGATCACCTTCGGACAGCATTACGTGGTGCCTGCGCTCACGCGCTATCTGGAAGCGTATCCGGAGGTGCTGGTCGAGCTGACCTTGTCGCAGGTCGTGCCCGATATGCTCGACGAAGGCTACGACGTGTTCCTGCAAGTCTCGACCGGCAATCTGCCCGATTCCGCGCTGGTTTCCACCCGCATCTGCTCGATGCCGAGCGTGCTGTGCGCGTCGCCGCGCTATCTGGAAAAGGCGGGCGTGCCGCGCAGTATCGAGGAATTGCCGAAGCACGCATGTCTGCAATTCGTGACCACCTTCTTTCCGGTCGATCGCTGGGGTTTCGAAGGGCCGCAAGGTCGCGTGGAAATCGAATTGCCGCCGGGTCGTCTGCGGGTGAATTCCGCCGATGCACTCGCCGTCGCCGTGGCCGACGGGCTGGGCATCGCGCCCTTGCCGGCGCTGTCCGCGCTGCCGACGCTCAAGAGCGGCGAACTGGTGCGCGTGCTGCCGGACTGGGAGTTGCAGACCATGAACGTCTACGCGATGTACGCGTCGCGCCAGTATCGCGACGCGAAGATCAAGACGTGGGTCGCGTTTCTGCGCGAGTTCGTCGAGGCCACGTTGGCCAACGAAATGGCGTGACGCGTCGAAAACTTAAGCTTTAAAAACGAAACCGGACCGCATAAAAACGGTCCGGTTTTGCTTTCGATTGACTGCTTTACGAATTCACCCGCACCGGCACCGCGGGCAGCAACTTGCCGTCGATACTCGCCTCACCGTCCCGACGATCAATCCGCCGATGATCACGTTCGTCGCGACGAACAAGCCCAGCGCGAGCCATTCCACCGGACCTTGCGCGCCACGTTCGACCATGCGGATCGCCATCGTCGGCAGCGCCGCGACGCCGAAGCTGAACGCCCAGTACGACGGCGTGAAGGTCTGTTGACGAATCCACGGCACGAGACGCGTCAGCATCAGCGCCTGATACAGCCCGTAACCGAACAGCATGTAGGCGAACGTGTCCGGCGCGCCGTGCGTGAGCGCGAGATACGTCACGCCTCCGACGACCGGCGGCGCGAGCTGGATGCCGAGCGTCGGGCGCAGCGCGTCGGCGAGCGGCTCCTTCACCGCCGCGCGATTCAGCACCATCGATTCGATCGCGAGCCACGAGAACACGCCCGCGCCGAAGAAGATCGCGCCGAGTTCGGTCCAGCCGAGGCCCGCCGCCGTCGTGCCCGCGACGAAGCTGGGCGCGACCGTCGGCAGATAGATCGCCGGCGTGATCAGTTCGGGCTTGCGGCCGCCTTGCTAGAGCCGCCCGTGCAGCAAGACGCCGAGCGCGAGCTGACTCGCCACGCCGATCGCGAATAACGCGATGCCCAATTCCCGCGAGTACGTCTGGATGGCTTGCGCGGCGAGCATCGTCGAGACCGGCACGAGCGCCACGAACGACGATTGCACCGGATGACGCCATTCGGCCAGCGCATCGTCGCGCCGGGTCAGCCACTTGTGCCCGTAGGCGATCAGCAGCGCCAGCCAGACGGCCAGCGCGCCCGAGGTAATCAGCGCCGGCAGGCCGTGCGGCAGCGTCCACACATGCGCGGCCGCACGCCAGGCGCCCGCGAGCGCCAGCGCGCCCACCGCGATACCGAAAAACGCCACCGGCATCGGGGCGCGGCTGTTGTCGGCATCGATTGCAGTATTTGTTCGTATCCATTGCCCTTCTCCTTGATCGTTTCGGACGCGCATCACGCTCGTCCGCCGTTGGAGAAAGCTTAGTGGCGGGAGACTCGCGCGCCCATGTCGCGGCGTCTCGTTCGGCTGCTCGATCGTCTCAAACGCGCGTGTCGTTCAGAGAACCGCGCCAAGGGCGGTTGTATTCCCGGCTTCGGCGATCGAATCGCGTCGAAACGATCAGCTTTACTTGACGAACGCGTCGATGTGCCGCGCCAGTTCGACCGGATACTGGAACATCAGCGCATGTCCCGCGTCGCTCACGATATCGAGCGTCGCGCGCGGAATGATCTGTTCGAGGCGGCGCGCGTTGGTATCGACGAGCACGGCGTCGTTCGCGCCCGCGACGATCAGCGCGCGTACCGGCGTGCGGCGCAGCGCGTCGGCGGCCTGCGTGTCAGCGAACCAGTGCGTCATCGCCTGATTCTGCTGCGCGGCGACGGCGTCGGGCACTGCTGTTTTCGGGTATCCGCGCGGCGCGAACATGTCGCCGACGAAGCAACGTGTCGCGTCAGGCACGGCATCGGCGGGAAACAGCGCGCCCATGATCTTGCCGAAGGCATCCGCGCCGGATGACGACAGCGTCGTCTGCATCTCGGGCGTGAGCGGCACTGCATCCGGGCCCGGCGGCGCGGTCGTGATCAGCGTGAGCGACGATACCTTGTCCGGCGCGTCGAGCGCCAGTTGCTGCGCGATCATGCCGCCCATCGACCAGCCGACGATATCCGCACGCGGCAGCTTCAATGCGCTCAGCAGATCGGCGGCATCGGCGGCCATGTCGCGCATGCCGTAATCCGGTCCGAAGCGCTCTGCCCGCGCACCCATCGCACCCATCACACCCATCACACCCATCGCACCCATCGCGCCCATCGCGCCCATCGCGCCCATGCCGCGATTGTCGAACACTATGACCTCGTGATGTCGCGCCAGCTCGCCCAGAAAGTACGCGTTCCACTCGGCAAGCGTCGCGCGATATCCGGTGATCAGCAGCAAGGGCGTGCCGTGCCCGAAGCGCACGTAGGAGATCGGCCCGTTGCGGCCCTGCGCGATCTTCGGACGCACGGCGGCGTCATGATCGGGACGCGGCGTGGTCATGCCGCATACCTGACTCGGGCCGAACGACACATCGTCGGCGAATGCGGGCGTGGCGAGGAACGATAAGGCGATGGTCAGGCCGGACACGGCGCGCGCGAGCGTCGTCGGTTTCATCGAATGCTCCGGGTGAAGGTGCGTTTTTCAGATCGATCGAAGTGACAGCGCCGACAATGGTACGGATCATGCGAAACTCGTGCACGTCGCGCCATCGGCTTCGGGAACAGGAGAGACTTGGAATGAAACACCGCTTCGCGCGTTTGTCATGTTTCATCGGCGCATCGCTGATTGCGCTTGCCGCCTGCACCGGCCCGGTCGAATTCTCGACGACGGCGAATCCGCCGCCCGCCACCAACGACACCACGAATGCCGATTTCAGCGGCATGGATCACGCGATGGATACCTGCAAGGCCGCCGCGCGCCGGGCCGGTCCCGGCCAGTGCACGCAGGTGCGCGCTTATGAAGCCTGCATGAAAACGCAGGGCTATCTGACGGTGCTCGGACCGGAGAATCCCAAGAGTTGCGGCCAGCCGACCTGGGAGCAGGACGCGCGCAAGCTGCTCGAATGAACGCCGGCGCGATTAATGCCGGTTCGCCATCCGCATGAACACGACGTAGAGCAACGCGCCCGCCCCCGCGCCGATCAGCCAGCCGAGATTGTTGGCGGGCAATAGCTTGAGCAGTTGCGTCGACAGTTCCCAGCCGACCGAAACGAAGCCCGACAGCAGCAAGGCCGCGAGTCCGACCTTGTTCCATCCGCCGTCGTAGTAGAAGCGGCCGCCGGGCTGCATCGTGTAGAGCTCGGCGGTTTTCACTTGCTGACACTTGACGAGGTAGTAATCGGCCATCATCACGCCGTACATCGGCGCGAGCACGGCGCCGAACACGCTGACGAAAATCGTAATCGCCTTCGGGCTGTCGACGAAGATCCACGGGCACACCAGCACCGCGAGAATCAATGCGATCAGTCCGCCGCGTTTGAAGTCGACATGCTTCGGAAACAGATTGGCGATGTCGTACGCCGGCGACACGAAGTTCGCGACGATATTGATGCCCATCGTCGCGATGATGAACGTGATGCTGCCGATCGCCACCCACACCTTGTTCTCGATACGCGAGACGATCTCGACCGGATCCATGATCATTGTGCCGAACACTTTCTCGCTGCCTGCCGTGATGATCGCGAACGCGACAAAGTTGAACGGCAAGCCGAGGAAGTTGCCGATCTTCATCTGCCGCTCGCTTTTGGCGAAGCGCGAGAAGTCGCCGAAGTTGAGCAGCAGCGCCGCGAAGTAGCTGACGACCAGCAGAATCGCGTTGATCATCGCGTGGAGCTGATCGTCGCCGGAAAGCACCTTGCCGCCGAGCGTCATGTTGAGACTGCCGAGTCCCGCGCGATAGAGAATCCAGCCCATCAGCACGAACATCACCACATACACGGCCGGTCCGCAAAAGTCGATGAACTTGCGGATGATCTCCATGCCGCGTTGAAAGATGATCAACTGCAGCAGCCACATGAACAGAAAGCTGACCCAGCCGAGCAGATCGAGATGGACGAAACTGGTCGTGCGCCACGCCGCCACCGACGGCACGAACAGCAGCAGCAAAGTCGCCACCGCCTTCGACGCGAAGTAGGTCTGCACGCCGTACCACACGATGCCGACCACGCCGCGAATCAGCGCGGCGAGATTCGCGCCCATCACGCCCATCGAGACGCGCGCCATCACCGGAAACGGAATGCCGTGCACGAGACTCGGTTTGCCGACCCAGTTCATCAGCACATAGACGATCAGAATGCCGATGGTCAGCGCCAGCAGCACCTGCCAACCCGATATGCCCAGCAGAAACAGGCTAGCCGCAAAGGTATAGCCGCCGACGCTGTGCACGTCCAACATCCACATCGCGAAGATGCTGTAGCCGGTCCAGGTGCGCCGGGCGCGCGGCACGGGCGCGAGATCATGGTTGTAGAGGCGTTCGTCGGTGTTGGCGAGGTCGACGTCGGCGTTCGCGTCGAGGGCGGATGCATCGGCTGCGTGGGATGCGGACATGATGCTCTCCTTGGCCGCAAGCGCCATCGCGCCGTCGGCGGACGAAAAGATCGAGCGGCTCGGCGCTGAGTCGAAGATCGACATGAAGATCGAAACGTTTGCGCGCTTGCCGTGAAAGAAAGAGTAATGCATGTGGCGCGCGAGGTGAAACGATTCGCGCCCTTTTTGCGCTTATAGTCGGCGCGAAGGCGCATCCGATCTGCATCTAAAGTCGACGCACGACCATGCCGTTATGCGCTACATCATGAGAAACAATCGTCCGTCTTCGCACGACATGAACAACGCATCATCTAAAAATATTCCGCTGTGGAAAGCCTTCGCCGCTGCCGCCGAAGCGCTCGCGCTCTTTTGCCGTCTTCGTAACATCGACGCCGCCGATCTGCCCGCCGACCAGATCGACACGCTGCTCGATCTCGCGCTCGAGGAAGCCGCGCTGCAAGCCGCGTTCGAGGAGACGCGGCGCGGTTGACTCGGGCCGCCTCGGCGTCCGGAACGGGTGCGGAACTTGCTCGTCGACATGAAACCCATCCTGCTCCGTGCTCACGTCGACGGAGCGTCCCGGCCGATTCCCGCGCCGCGGAGGTTCCATGTCGAAGATTCTCGGTCCGGTGCTCGGGCCGCAAGTAGCGAGCGTCGCGCGTAATCCGTTCGGCTTTCTGCTGCGCACGATCAAGGCGTTTCGGGCCAATCAGGGCGTGCTGCTGGCGGGCGCGGTCGCGTACTACGCGCTGCTGTCGATCGTGCCACTGCTGATCCTGATCGTCATCGCGCTGTCGAATTTCATCGAGCAGAAAGAGTTGCTCGATACGCTCTCGCATCTGCTCGAATGGCTCGTGCCCGGACAGGCGCGCGCGATCGTGCGGGAACTGGCGAATTTTCTGACGCATCGCGCGGTGATCGGCTGGCTGCTGTTGGTCACGATGATCTTCTTCAGTTCGCTCGCCTTTACCGTGCTGGAGAACGCGCTGTCGGTGATCTTCGTGCATCGCGTCGCGATCCGGCGGCGGCATTTCCTGCTCTCCGCGCTGCTGCCTTATTGCTACATCCTCTTTCTCGGCGTCGGCATGCTGATCGTCACGTTCGTGTCGAATGGACTGCAGGCGATGGGCGGCAACAGCATCGATCTGCTGGGCGTCGAAGTGTCGCTCAGGGGCGTGTCGCGGCTGCTGTTGTATCTGCTGGGCGTCGCGGGCGAGATCTTCGTGCTGACATCGATATATCTCGTGATGCCGGTCGCCCGGCCATCGTTCAGGCTCGCGCTGCTCGGCAGCGTGACGGCCGCGTTGCTGTGGGAAGTCACGCGGCACGTACTGGTCTGGTACTTCGCGACCTTGTCGCAGGTCAGCGTCGTCTACGGGTCGCTTACGACGTCGATCGTCGTGCTGTTCAGCCTCGAAGCGCTCGCGACGCTCATGCTGTTCGGCGCGCAGGTCATCTCGGAGTTCGAGCGCGCGGGGGCATCGTCGAATCAGGAACCGCAGCCGTTCACGACTGAGTGATGCATTGTTGCACCGCGATCTACGCTATCGTTTTGCGATGACCCGATCCAGTTCCGCACCCGCCACGGCCCACACGACAGACGGCACGCGCATCCTCATTCTCACCACGCTAGCGATGATCGCGTTCGCCGGCAATTCGCTGCTCTGTCGGCTCGCGCTCAAGGGCACCCGCATCGATGCGACGACGTTTACGCTGGCGCGCATCGCATCGGCGGCGCTGGTGCTGACCGTCATTCTCAAGGCGCGGCGTGTTGCGGCAGGCAGGCAGCTGGACATCGGCGGTGATGCTGACCGTGTACGTGGCGACCTCGCCCACCGACCAGATCAGTTGCGAGATGTCCGAGCGCTGCTTTTCCTCGCCGTTGACGGTCAGCCAGATCGCGCTCTTTTCCAGATGCCCGACCTTCGCGACCGGATGAATCGGCCCGAGCGGCGCGGCGTGATCGAAGCCCTTCGCCGTATCCCACGGACGGCCCATTTTCTTCGCTTCGGCTTAAAGATCGCGACGCGTCATGTCGAGGCCGAGCGCGTAACCATAGACGTAGTCGAGCGCTCGATCAGCCGGAATGTCCTTGCCCTGCTTGCCGATGGCCGCGACCAGTTCCATCTCGAAGTGCAGGTTTTTCGTCTGCGACGGATACGGAAACTCGCCCGTCGATCCCGGCGCGACATAGACCACGGCATCGGCGGGCTTGCTGAAGAAGAACGGCGGTTCGCGATCCGGATCGTGGCCCATTTCGCGCGCGTGCGCTTCGTAGTTTCGTCCGACGCAATAAATGCGGCGCACGGGAAACTGTTCGTTCGAACCATCGACGGGAACGGCCACCGCCGGCGCCGGAGGAAACACGTGACTCATCCTGCTCTCCTGTTTTTTGGAATCGCTGATTCAGCGTTTGAAATGCAGTCCGGCAAGCAGTGTAACGCGCATGCGCGGTTCGCGGCGGAACGCGCCGAAGCCCGGCCGGCCGTGGCGCGGCAAGCTTTCGGCGCGCCTTCGGCGAGATCACGAAAGCGCTAATTTCGCGTCATGTCGACTCGTCTTCCTGCGTGCCGTCACGCGCCCGTAACTTGCCAGCGCCGCGCAAATGCGGTACTTACTGAATCACATTTACGCACTTCAACCTCGCGACGGCATCGCTCACGACGTCAAATGAGCGCCCGATCCGCGCATGTTTTTTCCATGACCGACACCGACTCCACAAGCTTTCCCTGCGCCCGCTACATCAAGGAAATCGGCCGAGGGCCGAACGGCGCCCGCGCCCTCTCCCGCGACGACACCTACGCGCTCTACGAAGCGATTCTCGACGGCCGCGTCTCCGAGCTCGAACTCGGCGCCGTGCTGCTCGCCTATCGCGTGAAGGGCGAAACTGCCGCCGAACTCGCCGCGATGCTGTCCGCCGCGCATCGCTCGTTCGAGCCGCTGCACGTTCAGGAAGGGCGCGAGCACGCGCGCCCCGTTTCGATTCCGAGCTACAACGGCGCGCGCAAGCAGCCCAATCTCACGCCGCTGCTCGCGCTGATGCTCGCGCGCGAAGGCGTGCCCGTGCTCGTGCACGGCGTCACCGACGATCCCGGCCGCGTGACCAGCGCGGAAATTTTCGCGGAGCTGGGCATTCCGCACGCGGCATCGCACGATGAAATCGAGGACAGTCTCGCGTCCAGAAGGCTCGCGTTTGCGCCGATCGCGTCGCTGTCGCCGAAACTGGCGCGGCTGCTGTCGATTCGCCGCATCATGGGCGTGCGGAATTCGACGCATACGCTGGTGAAGATTCTGCAGCCGTTCGCGGAGCCGGGCTTGCGGCTCGTGAACTACACGCATCCGGAGTATCGCGAGAGCCTGACGGGCCTCTTCACCGAACATTCCGATGCCGCGCAAGGCGGCGCACTGCTCGCGCGCGGCACCGAAGGCGAAGCGGTCGCCGATACGCGCCGTCAGGTTCAGGTCGACTGGTTCCACGACGGACAGATGCAGACGCTGATCTCGCCCGAGCACTCGCAACCGCATGCGCCGCACGTCGAGATGCCCGAATCGCTCGATGCCGCGACCACCGCGCGCTGGATCGAAAGCGTGATGCGCGGCGACGTGCCGGTGCCGCCGGCGGTCGCGCGTCAGGTGGAAGTCATCGCGGAAGTCGTGCGAAAGCCCGTCGAAGCGTCAGACAATCAGCCAAAACCGAATTGACAGATTCTTCAACGCTGGTTTAAAGTCGGGTGCATGAGCTTCACCCAATCCTCCTCCCTCCGAATTATTTCGGGCCGCCTAGCGCGGCCCCTATCGCTACGTCTAGCGTAAGTCGCCAGATGTAGCGCCGTGCGTCGCAAGGCGCGCGGTCCTCCAGCAGTTTCTCCGCAGTACGCAGTCTCCTTACTTACCAATCTGTAGTCATCAGCTTTTCGATTCGCGCATCCCGCGATCCGAAAACGCGAGGGTCAAATGCACGCTGCTTCGCGCACGTTCACGTTGGTCGCAGGCGTCACCCGTCATGGGACGCAATGTGGCCGCGCGCGCGGCAGAGCTGTCAGTGCATCGAGCCGAAGCCGGCCAGCCGCCGGGTCCGGAATCTCTCGCAGACGCTACGCAAACCGTCCGAAGAGAGATCGACGATCATGATGCCGAACCCCGCCGAGAAATACCGTCCGTTCCCGCAAGTCCGTCTCAATGGCCGCCGCTGGCCAACCCGCACGATCGAGAAAGCGCCCATCTGGATGAGCACCGATCTGCGCGACGGCAACCAGTCGCTCATCGATCCGATGAGTATCGCCGCCAAGCTCGAATTCTTCGAGATGCTGGTGAAAATCGGGTTCAAGGAAATCGAGGTGGGGTTCCCGTCGGCATCGCAGACCGATTTCGACTTCGTGCGCAAGCTGATCGACGAAAAGCGCATCCCGGACGACGTGACCATCGAAGTGCTCGTGCAGTCGCGCCGCGAACTGATCGAGCGCACCTTCGAGGCGGTCGAAGGCGCGAGCAAGGTCATCGTCCATCTCTATAACGCGATCGCGCCGTCGTTCCGCAAGATCGTGTTCAATCAGTCGAAGGACGAGGTGAAGGCGCTGGCTGTGGACGGCACGCGCATGATCAAGGAATGCGCGGCGACGCGGCCCGATACGCACTGGACGTATCAGTACTCGCCCGAGACATTCAGCATGACGGAATTGTCCTTCGCCCGCGAAGTCTGCGACGCGGTCGCGCAAGTCTGGCGTCCGACACAAGATCACAAGATGATCGTCAATCTCCCGGCGACGGTCGAAGCCGCCATGCCCAACGTCTTCGCGGACCAGATCGAATGGATGGACCGCAACCTGGGCTATCGCGACAGCATCGTGTTGTCGGTGCATCCGCATAACGATCGCGGCACGGCGGTCGCGGCGGCGGAAATGGCGCTGCTCGCGGGCGCGGATCGTATCGAAGGCTGTCTGTTCGGCAATGGCGAGCGCACCGGCAATGTCGATCTCGTCACGCTCGCGATGAATCTCTACACGCAAGGCATCGATCCCGGCCTCGATTTCTCGGATATCGATTCGGTGCGCCGTTTGGTCGAGCGCTGCAATCAGATTCCGGTGCATCCGCGTCATCCGTATGCGGGCGATCTCGTCTTCACGGCGTTTTCGGGTTCGCATCAGGACGCGATCCGCAAAGGCTTCGCGCAGCGCGTACCGGGCACCGTCTGGGAAGTGCCCTACTTGCCGATCGATCCGGCCGATCTCGGCCGCAGCTACGACGCCGTGATTCGCGTGAACAGCCAGTCCGGCAAGGGCGGCGCGACGTATCTGCTCGAACGCGGTCTCGGCTTCACGCCGCCGCGCGCCGTGTGCAGATCGAGTTCAGCCACGCGGTGCAGAAAGTGACCGATGCGTCCGGCGAGGAAATCACCGGCGAGGCGATCTGCGCGCTCTTCAAGCGCGAATATTTCGATGCGGGCGGCGCGGTATCGCGCGTCGATGCGGCGACCGTCGCGGTCGCGGATCGGCAGGTATCGATCGCGGCGGCGGTTGGCGCGGCCAACGGCGAGGATTGCGCGCGGGCGGTGGCGCAGGCGCTGGGCGTCGCGGCGAGCGTGGTGTCGTTCGAAACGGCGACGACATCGGGCGGCGATACGGCGGCCTTCGTCGGCTGCCGCGTCGGCGACGAGGCGACGCGCTTCGGCGTCGCGGTGCACGCGAATCCGGCGCTCGCGGTCGTCGGTGCCGTTGTCAGCGCGGTGAACCGGTCGAAGGGCATCGCGGCGAGCGTCGCGCAGGACGAAGCCGTCGAGGCATAAATAAGCGTGGGTGGCGTGGCGCTTATTCGAGCGCCACGCGCGTCGCCTGGAGCGCGAGCAACTGCCAGTTGCCCTCGCTCTGAACATGAACGGCCGTGTACGCAATGGGAAACAGCAGCGCGCCGTTTTTCGATTCCATCTCGATCAACGCGCGCCCCTGCACGAGCCAGGTATCCGGCCCGGCGGTCATGACATCCTGCGACTGGATCTCGATCTGCCGATAACGCCGCCGCCCGGCCGTGATCGCGTCGATGAACTGACGTTTGGTTTCGCGTTTGCCGTTGGTGTGCACATAGCTGACGTTTTCGGCCAGCAAGGCGTCGAGCGCCTCGCCATCGCCTTCGACCATCGCACGGAAACGGTCACGCTCGAGGCCGCGGATGGCCTCCATGGTTTTAGCCGGCATCTGTCGATTCCCCTTGTGTCGAGGAACCGCCTGGCAGGCGCCCCGATTGCGGTAGGGATGTCCATTACTGAACACCCCCCGCACAGATCCCGGCGTGCCCAATTGCCCAATTTAGGCACCGGGCTCCTACCTTGAGTACTTGACGGCAAAGCGCCGATCAGGCCATGGATGAAGAATGCGAGGGTAGTGTGCAGAATGATGTGCAAAAACGCTGAGGCGGCAGGAGCGCAGAGGCAGGGGTGGCCGTGGTGTAAGTTGATGAATGTCCAGTTCGTCAACCTGCCCTCGGGAGGGCTTACGCCATGGCC
>NZ_LFJJ01000174.1 GCF_001189365.1 Candidatus Burkholderia verschuerenii
CTTACCCGGAACAATGGACTCCAGTCGTCCCCATATCTCATCGGTCAGCAACATTCGACTCATCTTGATCGCTTACGCAAAAGATGAGATGTAAACACATTTCTTCAAATGTGAACAGAGCCTAGGAGGACATGCGTCACTGGTAACGGTGGGGTGTGAAGCTTCTCTGACAACTTAGCCTCTCGGATGTTTCGGGCACACCGGTCTGTGAGGAAGGGTGTGGTACTCCTAGCAGCAAGGGGGTACGGAGCTAGGCTGACTGATAGGGTTAACGCAAGTGAACTGCTGATAAACCTCGTTAGAATTGTGGTGCCTAAGCTGCTGTGTGGCATTGACCAAAAGGTATGCGGCCGGTTGTCTCGCTCGAATCTCGAGACACGTCGTCGTTGGGCCGTCGGGGAATAGGCAGAACCTAAGTCAGTCGTGTGACGCATCGGGAACGTGGTAAGCCCGTATTGTTGCCGGGGCTGTTGCCCGGCAGGCGAACCGTGAGGAACGCTGTTGATGGTGCGGGTATGGGAAGACGGAGAAAGCGAACGTCGGGCTGTAATGGCTCGGATAGGAGTTGAGACATCACTCCACGCGAAAGCGGGCAGACTTCCGTCTGGTCTACCGTCGCAAGACGGCTGACTAACCCTCTGGTACTTGGTTAGATGCGGGTGCTTGCATCCGTATTGAGGTGTTTGTTCGAGACATGGGTGCACGCGCCTGTGTTGAGTTCTGTTGTTCCCCAGCGGGGTGTGTCTACCCCGCTGGGGGAGATGCGCCTTCTGCCGGGGTCTAACCCAAGGTAGGAGAGCAGCATGAGAGTATCTAGTCGGAAGACTGGGTCTGCGCTTTCCCACGTCCCAGACAATTGGCACGCTATAGACTGGCGGCTCGTTGAACGGAATGTGAGAGGGATTCAGATTCGAATTGCGAAGGCGACGCGGGAAGACGACTGGCGCAGGGTGAAAGCCTTGCAACGGATGCTGACTCGCACGTTGTCCGCAAAGCTGTCTGCGGTACGACGTGTTACACAGAACCAAGGTGCGCGAACGGCGGGAGTCGATCGCAAACTGTGGGACTCGCCTGAGATCCGATGGGAAGCTGTCAGTAGATTGAAGCGGCGCGGATATAAAGCTCTGCCTTTACGGAGAGTCTATATCCCCAAGGCCAATGGGAACGCCCTCTGGGCATCCCGACCATGCAAGACAGGGCGATGCAAGCCTTGTATCTGCTGGCCTTGGAGCCTATAGCGGAGTCGAAGGGCGATCCGAACTCATATGGGTTCCGAAGAAACCGCTCTACGGCGGATGCTATGGGTCAACTTCGTGTGTGCCTTTCTCGCGAGGTTTCGGCCTCGTGGATACTAGAGGCAGATATCGAAGGCTTCTTCGATCACATCAACCATGACTGGCTGATCGCGAATGTCCCAATGGACACGAGCATCCTGCGGAAATGGTTGAAGGCTGGCCTGATTTACAAAGGACAGTTGCAGGCGACAGAGGCCGGTACGCCGCAGGGAGGGATTATCCCGACATTGGCTAACATAACGCTGGACGGGCTGGAGGACGGTCTGACGATGCACCTACGTGCAAAGTTGGGCAAGACGAAGGCTCGAACGCTGAAGGTAAATGTGGTGCGATACGCCGATGACTTTGTGATTACTGGTAACTCCTGCGAGTTGCTGGCACAAGACGTCCGGCCTTGGGTGGAAGCATTCCTCGCTCAGCGCGGACTACAACTATCCGAGCAGAAAACGCGCATCACCCACATTGACGATGGGTTCGATTTCCTCGGTTGGAACTTTCGGAAGTACAACGGAAAGTATCTGCCGAAACCTAGCAAAAAGAACGCGCAAGCGTTCTATCGCAAGGTGGCGGAAACGATCAGCGGCAACAAAACGGTGACACAAGCGGATCTAATCCGGCTGTTGAACCCGATGTTGCGAGGATGGGCTCAGTATCATCGGTTCGTCTCGGCCAAGAAGGCGTACAGCCGCATGGAGCATCTAGTTTTTCGGAAGCTCTGGTGGTGGTCCCGCAGGCGACATCCACGCAAGAGTGCCGGATGGGTGCGAAGGAAGTATTTCCACACATCGGGCTCCCGGCAGTGGGTCTTTGCTTGCCGTACGCCGTCTGATGACGGTAAGTGGGAGTTGAGTGAGTTGTTCGCGCTCAGCGCAATAAGCATCAAACACCACACTAAGATCCAAGGGGACTACAACCCCTTTGATCCCACGTGGGAAGTGTATGGCGAGCACCTGCGACAGACGCGTATGTGGGAATCGATGCGCTACCGTAAGCAGTGGGCGAAGCTATATATGTCGCAGGGCGGGCTTTGCGCGCACTGTGGTGGTGCTCTGACGGACGAGACGGGTTGGCACGAACATCACTGCAGTACCGGATGCATGGCGGTTCCGACGCATTGTCCAACAGGGTTCTGCTCCATCCTTTTTGTCATCAACGGGTGCACGTAGGTAACTTGGTAGTAACTAAGCCGGTTCTGGCGTAAGCCAGAACTTAGTTTGTAGATTTGAGCCGTATGCGGGGAAACTCGCACGTACGGTTCTCGGGTAGCCCGATCTTCGTAAGAAGGTCGGGCTACCCGACATTTCACCCAAATGGACTTAAGTCGCCGAGGTTTTCCGAACGCGGGCGCATCGCAAAAATGCACCCTGCCGAAGCCGCGACGCAGACACTGATCCGATGACGACCGGTTTCCTTCAGAAGATTTTTGGCAGCCGCAATCAGCGGCTGGTCAAGCAGTACCAAAAGACCGTTGTGGCGATCAACGCCCTCGAGCCGACCGTCGAGAAATACACGGACGATCAGTTGCGCGCGAAGACGGATGAATTCCGTCAGCGCGTCGCGGGCGGCGAGTCGCTCGACGTGATTCTTCCCGAAGCCTTCGCCGTGTGCCGCGAGGCCAGCCGGCGCGTGCTGAAGATGCGTCACTTCGACGTCCAGCTCATCGGCGGCATGGTGCTGCACTATGGCAAGATCGCGGAAATGCGCACCGGCGAAGGCAAGACGCTGGTCGCCACGCTCGCCGCGTATCTGAATGCGCTGTCCGGGCGCGGCGTGCACGTCGTCACGGTGAACGACTACCTCGCGCAGCGCGACGCCGAATGGATGGCGCGTCTGTACAACTTCCTCGGTCTGTCGTGTGGCGTGAATCTGTCGAACATGCCGCATAACCAGAAGCAGGAAGCGTATGCGGCGGACATCACGTACGGCACGAACAACGAGTTCGGCTTCGACTATCTGCGCGACAACATGGTCTACGAGACCGATGCGCGCGTGCAGCGGCCGCTCAATTTCGCCATCGTCGACGAAGTGGACTCGATCCTGATCGACGAAGCGCGGACGCCGCTGATCATTTCCGGCCAGGCCGAAGATCACACCGAACTCTACGTGCGCATGAACGCGCTGCCGCCGCTGCTCGAACAGCAGATCGGCGAAGAGAAGGCGGACGGCACGGGCGTCGAGAAGCCGGGTGATTACACGCTGGACGAAAAAGCGCGTCAGGTGTTCCTGACCGAATCCGGCCATGAAAAAGCGGAACGTCTGCTGGCCGAATGGGGTTTGATCGGCGAGGGCGAAAGTCTCTACGCGCCGCAGAACATCACGCTGATGCACCACGTGTACGCCGCGTTGCGCGCGCACACGCTGTTCCATCGCGATCAACATTACGTCGTGCAGGACGGCGAAGTCGTCATCGTCGACGAATTCACCGGCCGGATGATGACGGGCCGCCGCTGGTCGGACGGTCTGCATCAGGCGGTGGAAGCCAAAGAGCACGTCAAGATTCAGAGCGAGAACCAGACGCTCGCGTCGATCACGCTGCAGAACTACTTCCGCATGTATTCGAAGCTGTCCGGCATGACCGGCACGGCGGATACGGAAGCCTACGAATTCAACGAAATCTACGGGCTCGAAACGGTTGTCATTCCGACCAATCGAGTGCCGAAGCGCGCCGACAAGCAGGACCAGATCTACAAGACGTCGAAGGAACGTTACGACGCGGTGATTCGCGATATCCGCGAATGCGTCGAACGCGGCCAGCCGACGCTGGTCGGCACGACATCGATCGAAGCGTCCGAGTTGCTGTCGCATCTGCTCGGTCAGGCGGGCGTGCGTCACGAAGTGCTGAACGCCAAGCAGCACGCGCGCGAAGCGGCGATCGTCGCGGAAGCGGGCCGTCCGGGCGTCGTGACCATCGCGACGAACATGGCCGGTCGCGGTACGGACATCGTGCTGGGCGGCAATGTGGAAAAGCAGGCGTCGTTCATCGAAGCCGATCTGTCGATTCCCGAGGAAGAAAAAGCCGCGCGCATCCAGAAGCTGCACGACGAATGGCAGACGCTGCACGATCACGTGAAGTCGGCGGGCGGTCTGCATATCATCGGCACGGAACGTCACGAATCGCGCCGGATCGACAACCAGTTGCGCGGCCGCGCGGGCCGTCAGGGCGATCCGGGTTCGTCGCGCTTCTATCTGTCGCTGGACGATCCCTTGCTGCGCATTTTCGCGGGCGACCGCGTGCGCGCCATCATGGATCGCCTGAAGATGCCGGAAGGCGAGCCGATCGAAGCGGGCATGGTCACGCGTTCCATCGAAGGCGCGCAACGCAAGGTCGAAGCGCGCAACTTCGATATCCGCAAGCAGCTGCTCGAATACGACGACGTCGCCAACGATCAGCGTAAGGTGATTTATCAGCAGCGCAACGAACTGCTCGAGGCGAACGACGTGCAGGAAACCATCGCGGCCATGCGTCAGAGCGTGATCGGCGATCTGGTGCGCACCTTCGTGCCGGCGGGCAGTATCGAAGAGCAGTGGGAAGCGCCGGAACTGGAAGAAGTGCTGCGCAACGAGTGGTCTCTCGATCTCGCGGTGCAGGAAATGATCAACGAGTCGAACTCGATCGACGCGGAAGAAATCTGCGAAGCCGTGCTCGCCGCCGCCGACGAAGCATACGAAGCGAAGGTCGCTATGGTCGGCCGCGAATCGTTCAGCGCGTTCGAACGCTCGATCATGCTGCAGACGCTCGACACGCGTTGGCGCGAGCATCTCGCCGCGTTGGATCACTTGCGTCAGGGCATTCATCTGCGCGGTTATGCGCAGAAGAACCCGAAGCAGGAATACAAGCGCGAGGCGTTCGAACTGTTCGCCGCCATGCTCGACGCCATCAAGCAGGAAGTCACGCGCGTCGTGATGAACGTGCAGATCCAGTCGCAGGAGCAGCTCGAACAGGCCGCCGAGGAATACGAGGAAAAGGGCAGCCATCTGGAGAACGTGTCGTTCACGCACGCGGACTTCAACGCCCCGGCCGCCACGCCGTCGCCGGAAGCCGCCACGGCGACCGCTGCCGCGCAGATGGTCACGCAGGCGACAGCCGGCGACGATGTCGGCGTCGCCACGCACGCAGCGGCGGACGACGTGCCGAAGGTCGGCCGCAACGATCCGTGCCCGTGCGGCAGCGGCAAGAAATACAAAAACTGTCACGGCAAGCTGGCTTAATGCTCTGCTGACAGATGAGACGAGCGACGCAGCGATGCGTCGTTTGTCTTTGCAGGCCTCACATGGACGGAGTGCCAGCCCTAAGCGTTTCATGGCGTCGCATCGACATGCCGAGCGGCGTCAGTCCTTCACAGCGTGCCGGTGCAGCAGTCCGGCACTCGCCACCATTAGCGAGTCGCGAACATGGCCGTCAATTTCCCTTCCATCGATCCCGCCAAGCTTCATCCCGTCGCCGGCGTCACGCTCGGCTGGGCCGAAGCGCATATCCGCAAGCCCAATCGCAAGGACGTGCTCGTCATTCGCGTCGATGAAGGCGCGACGGTCGCGGGCGTGTTCACGCTGAACCGCTTTTGCGCGGCGCCGGTGACGGTGTGTCGCGAGCATCTCGCGGTAGCGGGCAAGGGCGGCAAGGGCATTCGCGCGCTGGTCGTGAATACCGGTAACGCGAACGCGGGCACGGGCGAGCCGGGCATGGTCGTCGCGCGCGAAACCTGCGCGGAACTCGCGCGCCTCGCGGGCCTCGACGCGCAGCAGATTCTGCCGTTCTCGACCGGCGTGATTCTCGAACCGCTGCCGATCGATCGCCTGAAGGCCGGTCTGCCCGCCGCGCTCGCCAATCAACAGGCGGCGCACTGGTTCGATGTCGCGCAAGCCATCATGACGACCGATACGCTGCCGAAAGCCGCATCGCGTCAGGTGACGATCGACGGCCACACGGTCACGATGTCCGGCATCAGCAAGGGCGCGGGCATGATCAAGCCGAACATGGCGACGATGCTCGGCTTCCTCGCGTTCGATGCGAAGGTCGCGCAGCCGGTGCTCGATCAGCTCGTGAAGCACGTCGCGGATCGCTCGTTCAACTGCATCACGATCGACGGCGATACGTCGACCAACGATTCGTTCATCCTGATCGCATCGGGCAAGTCGTCGCTGCCGGAAATCACGTCGACGAATTCGCCCGCCTACGCCGCATTGCGCGATGCCGTGACGGACATCGCGCAGGAACTGGCGCAACTGATCGTGCGCGACGGCGAAGGCGCGACCAAGTTCATGACCGTCACGGTCGAAGGCGGCAAGGACGTCGCCGAATGCCGCCAGATTGCCTATGCGATCGGCCATTCGCCGCTCGTGAAGACCGCGTTCTACGCCTCCGATCCCAACCTCGGCCGGATTCTCGCGGCGATCGGTTATGCGGGCGTGACGGATCTCGACGTCGGGAAGATCGATCTGTATCTGGATGACGTGCTGGTCGCAAAGGCGGGCGGACGCAATCCCGAGTACAAGGAAGAAGACGGCCAGCGCGTGATGAAGAAGAGCGAAATTCTCATCTGCGTGCTGCTGGGCCGTGGCAACGCGCAGGCGACCGTGTGGACCTGCGACCTCTCGCACGATTACGTGAGCATCAACGCCGACTACCGCTCGTAAGCATGGACAAGCTCGAACAATTTCTCACGCGCGCCGAAGCGGTGCTGGCGCGCATCGAAGGCATGTTGCCGCCGGCCGTGCCCGATATCGACTGGGAATCCGCCGTGGCGTTTCGCTGGCGCAAGCGTCAGGGTCGCGGCTTCCTGCAACCGGTGACGGCTATTTCGCGTATCGCGCTCGACGATCTGCAGAACATCGAGCGCCAGAAAGGCCTGATCGAGCAGAACACGAAGCAGTTCGTGAAGCAGCAGCCCGCGAACAACGTGCTGCTGACGGGCGCGCGCGGCACGGGCAAGTCGTCGCTGATCAAGGCGTGTCTCAACGCGTACGCGAAGGACGGCCTGCGTCTGATCGAAGTCGATAAAGACGATCTGCACGATCTCGGCGATATCGTCGATCTGATTTCGGCGCGGCCCGAACGTTTTATCGTGTTCTGCGACGATCTTTCGTTCGAGGAAGGCGAGTCGGGCTACAAGGCGCTGAAAGTCGCGCTCGATGGCTCGATCACCGCGCAATCGGACAACGTGCTGATCTACGCGACGTCGAATCGCCGCCATCTGCTGCCCGAGTACATGAGCGACAACGAGACCTACAAGCACACGTCCGATGGCGAGATTCATCCCGGCGAAGTGGTCGAGGAAAAGATTTCGCTGTCCGAGCGCTTCGGTCTGTGGGTCAGCTTCTATCCGTTCAAGCAGGACGATTATTTGACGATCGTCGGCCACTGGCTGAAGCACTTCGGTTGCGATCAGGCGGAAATCGAAAGCGCGCGCGGCGATGCGCTCGTCTGGGCATTGGAACGCGGTTCGCGTTCAGGCCGCGTCGCGTGGCAATTCGCGCGCGACTGGTCGGGCCGCAAGACGGGATCGGCGGCATGAGCGGCGCGCCAAGCGATCTCGCGCCGGATGGCCGCAAGGTCACCGAAGTGGCCGTCGGCGTGATGGTGCAGAACGATGGCCGCTATCTGCTCGCGCAGCGTCCGGCGGGCAAGCCATATGAAGGCTACTGGGAGTTTCCGGGCGGCAAGCTGGAAGCGGGCGAGAGCATCGAGGCGGCGCTCGGCCGCGAGTTGCATGAAGAACTGGGAATCGATTTGACCGCGTGCGAACTCTGGCGCACGCTCGAGCACGATTATCCGCACGCGTACGTGCGGCTGTTCTTCTGCAAGGTGACGAAGTGGAACGGCGATCCGCGCGGCCGCGAAGGTCAGGCAATCGCGTGGCAGACGCTGCCCGTGGACGTCTCGCCGCTGTTGCCGGCGGCCATTCCGATTCTCGAATGGCTGGAAGAGGAAACGCGCGAGTAAGCTTTAATTCAGGCCGCCGCGCGAGTCATCGTCCGGCGGCGTTTCCTGCGCATTTTCTTCGATCCGATACTTCTCGGTCGCCCACGCGCCGAGATCGATCTGCTTGCAGCGCTCGGAACAGAACGGGCGAAAACGGTTTTCAGGGACCCAGCGGACATCCTTGCTGCAGGTCGGGCATTTAACGACAGTGGTCATGACAGTGACGAGTTGAGCCGGCTATTGTCGTTATTTGACCATATGAGGGCCGATCATTCTTCAGGCCCGCGCTCCGGTCAAAGGCTGCAAAGCGTCAGATGAAACGGTACGTCGACATCGACGGCACGCGGTTTCAAGTCGCCGTCCTGCACCGTGAAACGCACCCACAGCATGTACTTGTTCGCGCTCGCCTCGGGAATGACGCGCACTTCCGGCGACACGCGCACCTGCATCAATTGATAGGTTCTGCCGGACAGCATCTGCTGATAGCTGCCTTGCATCGCCATGGCCTTCGATGCCTGGCCCGATTCGCGCGCGAGGCGCAGCACGATGGCGGCGGCATCGCGCAACGAGAGCATCGGCATGACCCACTTGGCGATGTCCTGACGACGCTCTTCCACCGGCAACTGCTGCCACGCGTAGTACGATGGAAGATCGAACTTGCACGTTCCGCCGGGGATGATCGTGCGGCTGCGAATGCTCGATAGCCATTCGTTGTCCGCGAGATGCTGGCCGGTCTTGCCGTGCATGTCGCCGAGACCGGCGAGCGTCTGCTCGATTTCGCCGAGCACGGCTTCGAGCGCGTCCTGCTCGATGCCCGGATTGCCGCGGAACGGTGCGAGCGTCTGACGCTGGCGCTCCAGTTCCTTCATGAGATCGGCTTTGAGATCCGTGCGGCCGGCGACTTCCGCGATCTCGAAGAGCGTCGTGAGCGCGACATGATGCTCGCGAGCGTCTTCCTGAGTCAGAAAGAACGTGAAGCGCTCGAACAGATCTTCGAGGCGCAGCAGCGTCCGGATTCGCTCGTTGAAGGGATACTCGTAAAGGATCAAGCGCGCGCCTCGAAAAAGGTCATTGCTTCCATGAGCGGAAGTGAAGACATTCTAATGCCGCATGCTGACCCTAGCAAATCGGGCCGAATTTATGCGCCCTTGAGCGGTTTCGATGCGGAAAACGGAACTTTTCCGCGTTTTCAGCACATCACCGTGCGATGCACTTGTCAGACGGAAGCGAATTGCAGATACCGCGAATGCAATGCATCGACTTCGCTGGTGAGCGATTCGAGCGTCGACGTTTCGTCGTTCGTGACGATATCGTCCGCCGCCGCGAGCCTCGCCTCGCGCGTTGCCTGCTTCGCGATGATCGCCAGCACCTGTTCGTGCGTGAAGCCGTTGCGTCTGATCACGCGCGCGATCTGCGTTTCGACCGGGCAATCCACCACCAGCACGCGTGTTACGCGATCCGACCAGTTGCCCGACTCCACCAGCAAAGGCACCACGACGATGTGATACGGCCCGCCCGCCGCGTGCCGCTGACGCTCGGTTTCGGCGCGAATCAGCGGATGCACGATGGCTTCGAGACGTGCCTTCGCGGTGTCGTCGGCGAAGACCAGTTCGCGCATCTTCGCGCGATCGAGCGCGCCGTTCGCGGCGACGAACGCATCGCCGAATTCGCTCGCGATGAGCGGCATCGCCACGCCGCCCGGCGCCGTCACCTGATGCGCGATGAGGTCGGTATCGACGAGCGGCACGCCGTGCGCGGCGAACCTGTCCGCGACCGTGCTCTTGCCGCTGCCGATGCCGCCCGTCAGGCCGATGCTGAACATCCGATGCTCCTCTTCGATTTCGATCATCCGAACAACGAATAAAACGGCGTGCCGATAAACAGCGTGATGGCGCCGCCCGCCGCGAGAAACGGCCCGAACGGAAGCGGCTCCTCGAAACGCATGCGGCCGCGCCAGGTCGCCAGTATGCCGACGACCGCGCCGGCCACCGCCGAGATGAGCACGACTTGCGCCAGCGCCGCCCAGCCGAGCCATGCGCCGAGCGCCGCGAGCAGCTTGAAGTCGCCGTAACCCATGCCTTCGACGCCGCGCGCGAGCTTGAAGAGCCAATACACGCACCACAGGAACAGATAGCCCGCGATCGCGCCGGCGACGGCATCGTGCAAGCTCGCGAAGCCCGCATCGCCGAAGTTGACGATGAGCCCGGCCCAGACGAGCGGCAGCGTCAGCACATCGGGAAGATAGCGCGTGTCGTAGTCGATCAGCGCGGCGGCGAGCAGCGTCGCGCACAGGCCGAACGCGGCGAGCGCGGGCCAGTCCGGACCATACGCGTACAAAGACAACGCGGCGAGCGCGCTGCTCGCGAGTTCGATCGACGGATAACGCGCACTGACGCGCGCCCCGCACGACGCGCACTTGCCTCGCTGCACGAGATAACTGACGACGGGAATGTTTTCCCACGCGCGCAGCACATGGCCGCAATGCGGGCACGCGCTGCGCGGCACGGCGAGATTGAAGCGCGCGGGATAGCCGTCGGCGGGCGATGGCGATCCTTCGGGCAAGGTCGCGTCGACTTCGGCGCGCCAGGCGCGTTCGAGCATCACCGGCAGGCGATGCACGACCACCGTCAGAAAGCTGCCGATCACCAGACCGAACACGATCGCGAACGCGTATTGCGCGCCGACGGGCAGCAGCGCGAACGCTTCGCCGTAGCGGCTCGCGAGATGGACGGAGGACGGATCGAACGATGGCTGCATGTTTTCGAACGGTGAGGCGAACTGAGGCTGTGGCCCGCGATGCTACACCACGTTGCCGAGCTGAATGATGGGAAGATACATCGCGACGACGAGCCCGCCCACGAGCGCGCCCAGCACGGTGATGACGATGGGCTCGCACAGGCTTGCGAAGCTGCCGATGCGCTCGTCCACCTGACGATCCGCCAGCGTGGCGAGATCGAGCAGCATCGTGTCGAGCGAGCCGGATTCCTCCGCGACCGCGATAGGCTGGACGACGTCCTGCGGGAAGCAGCCGAGCGCGCGCATCGCGGCGGCGAGGCGTTCGCCGTTGTGCAGGCGCGCGGCGATCTCGACCGTGGCCTGATCGAAGACGCGGTTGCCGGTGGCGTGCGCGAGCGAATCGAAGGCGTCGGAAAGCGGCGTGCCGGCGGCCAGCAAGGTGCCGAGCGCGCGGCTCCAGCGTGCGACCGCGAGCGAACGCAGCAGCGCGCCCGCGAGCGGCAGTTTCAGCGCAATGCGATCGGCCCGCTCGCGCGCTTGCGGCGACTGCTTCAGCCGACGCGCGACGACCAGCGCGACGCCCGCGCACAACGCAGCGAACGGCAGCGCATGACGCGTGACGCCATCCGACAGCGCGAGCACGAAGCGCGTCGGCGCGGGCAGCGCCGCGCCGAAACCGTCGAAAATCGTCTTGAAGGTCGGCACCACGCCGATCAACAGACCCGCCGTGATCGCGAGCGACAACAGCAGCATCATGACCGGATAGGTCAGCGCGGCGCGCAGTTTCGCCCGTTGCGACGCGGCGCGTTCGCGATCGTCGGCGAGACGCGTGAGCACGGTGGGCAGCGCGCCCGCCACTTCGCCGACCGCGACGAGCTGGCAATACAGCGCATCGAAGGCGGCGGGATGAAGCGCCAGCGCCGCCGAGAACGGCATGCCTTGCACGATGTCCCGCGCGACGGCGCGCACGATACGCGGCAATCCGCCACGCGTACCGGCATCGGCGAGCATGTCGAGTGCGCCCGCGAGCGGCAGTCCGGCGCGCAGCAAGCCGGAGAGCGGACGCGTGAAGGCCGTCACGTCGTTCGTGGATGCCTTCGCGCGGTGCCTTATACACATGCGACGCCGGCGGGGGGGGGGGGGGGGGGGGGGTGGGGGGG
>NZ_LFJJ01000017.1 GCF_001189365.1 Candidatus Burkholderia verschuerenii
CGCTCCACGCTTCCTCCCCACGGTCGGTCGCCCTTCCGCAGTTGCGCTTCACTTCGCTCGCTGTGGTCAACTTGCCGCGCGACTTGCACCCGCAAGAGTGCGCCCATGCTGGGCGCACAAAAAAAGGAGCCGCAAAGGCTCCCTTTTTCACGATGCGAGGCGGTGCGCCTCGCGTCGAACTTACGCGTGCTCGCCGAGCACCGACACGATGACGTCGACCAGCACGTCCGTGTGCAGCGCCACTTGAACCGGATGGTCGCCGATCATCTTGATCGGGCCTTGCGGCAGACGCACTTGCGACTTTTCGACTTCGCCGAAGCCTTGACCCTTCAGCGCGGTCGCGATGTCCGCGTTCGTGATCGAGCCGAACAGACGGCCGTCGACGCCAGCCTTCTGCGAAATCTGAACGGTCAGGCCGCTCATCTTTTCGCCTTGTGCTTGCGCAGCCGACAGCTTTTCAGCGGCGACCTTTTCGAGTTCGGCGCGGCGCGTTTCGAATTCAGCGATTGCGTCCTTGGTCGCGCGGCGTGCCTTCTTGCCGGGGATCAGGAAGTTACGTGCGTAGCCGTCCTTGACCTTGACGATATCGCCGAGGTTACCGAGGTTGACGACCTTTTCCAAAAGAATGATTTGCATTTTTGGCTTTCCTTATTGCGTCGTCTGATTAGGCCTTGTGCAGGTCGGTGTACGGCAGCAGCGCGAGGAAACGCGCGCGCTTGATTGCCGTGTCGAGCTGGCGCTGATAGTGCGCCTTCGTGCCAGTCAGACGAGCCGGCGTGATCTTGCCGTTTTCGCCGATGAAGTCCTTCAGCGTTTCCGTGTCCTTGTAGTCGATGTACTCGACACCGGCTGCCGTGAAACGGCAGAACTTCTTGCGCTTGAAGAGCGGGTTTTGTTGCTGACGACGCTTGTCGAATTTCTTACCAGTCGGGCGGGGCATGTTCAGTCCTTTCCAATGTCCTGCAATTCTGTGATGTGAAACACCAGGGTTCGCGCGTTGCGGCTCTTTTTGGCCAGAAAGCCCGTGAAGCGTGTTTCGACGCCCATCGGACAGCTTTCCAGTTTGCCGCTCGCCTCACCGGCCGCTACCGCCTGCAGAGTCAGTTCGATCTTGCGGACGATGCCCGCCTCGACGACTTCCGCCGCGTGTTGCAACGTGCAGCTTGCGATCGGGATGCCGGCGGGCGTGTATCGCACCGGTTCGCGTTCCACGACGCTTGCTGTCAGTTGCAGCCGGTTCACGTGTAAGTGTTCGTTCCCTGATGGCTTGACAGTATTGAACTGTCCTTAAGCCTGCGCTTCGGACGGCTGGCTAGCCGCCTTCTTGGCTTCTTCGCGCTGCACTTCCTTCATCATCGGCGACGGGCCGGTTTCGGCCTTCTTCATCTTGACGATGAGGTGACGCAGAACGGCGTCGTTGAACTTGAACGCGTGTTCGAGTTCTTCGAGCGTAGCCTGGTCGCATTCGATGTTCATGCAGACGTAGTGAGCCTTCGCGAGTTTCTCGATCATGTAGGCCAGTTGGCGACGGCCCCAGTCCTCGATACGGTGGATCTGGCCACCGTGCGACGTGATCGTGCTCTTGTAGCGCTCGATCATCGCGGGCACTTGCTCGCTTTGATCGGGATGCACGATAAAGACGATATCGTAATGACGCATATTTACTCCTTATGGATTAAAGCCACCCGGGCATCGGTCCGGTGCGGCAAGTGAAAAACTTGAAACGAAACTATAGCGCGTTCGGGCCGCACGGGCAAGTTAAATCGTCTGCTTTTCAAGCATTTAGCGCTTGGCGACCGGCTCTTCGTGCACCTCGCCGGGCGGCGCGATCCGGCGGCTCCAATAGCCCTGCTGCGCGTAAATTTCCTTAAGATAATCAATAAAGTAGCGCACGCGCGCCGGCACATAGCGCTGCTGCGGATAGACCGCGAGGATGTAGTAATCGGGCAGTTCGAAGTCGTCGAGGACGGTTTCCAGTTCGCCCGCCTCCAGTTGGCGCTGGATTTCCCACGTCGAACGCCAGCCGAGCCCGAGCCCTTCCGACACCCAGCGATGCAGCAGTTCGCCGTCGTTGCAATCGAGATTGCCGGTGACGCGCACCGTCGTGAGCTTGCCGTTTCGGCGGAAATACCAGCCCCGGTTTTGCCCGCCCTGCAAGTTGAACGCGAGACAGTTGTGATTCGGCAGATCGTCGAGCGTTTTCGGCTTGCCGTGCTTCTTGAAGTACGCAGGCGTGCCGCACACCACGCGCCGGTTGCTCGCCAGCTTTACCGCGACGAAATTCGGATCGACCGCGCCGCCGATACGAATCGACAAATCGTAGCCCTCGCGCACCAGATCGACGACGCGGTCGGTCAGATTGAACGACATCTGCAATTCCGGCTTGTCGCGCACGAACGCGGGCGCGTGCGGCGCGACGTGCATGCGCCCGAACGCGGCCGGCGCCGACACGATCAGATGCCCGCCGACCGCGCGCCGCCCAACCGCCAGTTCGTTTTCCGCCTGATCCCAGTCCGCGAGCAGGTTTTTGCAGCGGTCGAGAAAAGCCGCGCCATCTTCGCTGACGACCAGCCGTCGCGTCGATCGGTACATCAGCTTCACGCCCAGGCGCTTTTCCAGCGCGTCGATCCGTCGTCCGAGGATCACTGGCGATACGCCCTCTTCTAGCGCCGCGGCCGCGAGGCTGCCCGCCTCGGCGACGCGTACGAAGGTTTCTATCTGCTTGAAGCGGTCCATCTGTCGTCTCCAGCTAAGCCGCGTCGCACCGGCATTCGATACTTTTAGTTTGGAAAAAGCGACTCACGGTGATCTTATCAAACCTTTTCCACAGTCCTAAAGTGCACTGGAACCCTGCTTCGATGCTGGAACAGCGTGAAGCGATACAAGCCGTTGCCATGCGCCCACTCGGCGGTGAGTTCCTTCGAAAGATCGTCCTCGGGCTTCAGATTCGGATTGTTGTTGACGATCGACACGCCGTTGATCTGCCCTTGAAACAACTCGCCGACGGTCGGAAAGCGATACGCGCGTCCGATCGATGCACGTAGCGTCAGCTCGTTCGTCACATCGAAGGACAGCGACGCTTTCGGCGACCAGTGGCTCTGACTTGCATCGCCGTATGCGAGCGTCGTCCCGGCAAGCGATCGATTGCCGTCATACGCGTTCCAGTTCTCGTATCGCACGCCGTAGGTGAAGGCCCAGCGCGGCAGAAAACGCCATGCGTCCTGCGCGTAACCAGCTTGCGCGCTGGTGTGCCCGCCGAAGGAATTGGCGAACGACGTGCCCGGACCGTCGCGCCATGCGGCCGTGTTGTACGTGACGCTGTCGAGAAAATAGTTGTCGTAGTGATAGCCGAAGGACAACGCGTGCGCGGCCATGCCCGAACGCGCAACCGGCGTCCACGTCGCGCGCAGATCGAGCGCTTTCCAGCCGGAACCGGAGCCATCGGTCAGCGTGCCGGGACCGTCGCCGGGCACGCCTGAACTGGCGGTGCGCGCAAGACTCTGCGTGATATCGAAATACGACGCGACCGCCTCCGCGTTCCAGCCGGTGTCGTGATGCGTGCGCAGCGAGAGACCATACAGAAAGTTCTCGTTCGATCCCATGCTCGGCGCGAAAGTCGCCGCCGGCAGCACATATTCGTAGCCGCCGATATTCACGCGGCCGCTGTACACCGGATTGCCGTTGGCATCGCGCAGGAAGGTTTGCGTGTCGCTGTTGTACTTCTGATGCCAGTAGCCGAGCGTGAAGCCCGCCTGCAACGAATCGGTGATGTCGTAGGCGAACTTCATCCGCACGTTGTCCTGAAACGTGCGTTCGATGCCTTCGCTCGACGTGCCCAGCACGGCGGTGCGCGCGTTGTTCTGATCGTTGTAGAAATACGCGCCGGTGACGGGTGTGGCGGCGGCGCTCGCGGGCGTCTTCGATTGCGCCAGCGTCGCGAACTGCAGCGGCTGGCCGGTGTTCTCCATATGATCGACGCCGATCAAAAACGAGAATCACCCGATCTTGTCGCCGACCGTCGCCGTGGTGTTGGTGCCGTTGAAATTGCGGTTCACGCCGAACAGATCGAAGTGCTGCGTGAAGGCCTGCACTTTCGCGTCGGCTTCGAACTTGGTAGGCATGCGCGTGGTGATCGACACCGTCGCGCCGATCGAATTGCCCGGATACAGCGCTGAATACGGGCCGTAGATCACGTCGGTGCGTTCGATGTCGTCGGCGAAGATCATCGACCAGCGCGGCGCGTAGGTCCACGTATTGCCGAGGAAATTGCTGAGCAGCAGGCCGTCGGCGTACACGAGGCCGCGGGCCGTCTGCGAATTGCTGGTGCCGCGCACCGCGATGGTCGAGTTGAGATCGCCGATAAAGCGCTTGCGCACCGCCATGTTCGGCGCGTACTTGAGCACGTCTTCGGCGCTCGTCACGTTCCAGTTGTCGAACTGGTCGGCGGTGAAGGTCGAGACGTTGGCAGGCAGATTCGGATCGAGCGACGATGCGCGCGGCGCGGCTTGCGCGCTGACGACGACCGGCGCGAGTGTGGTGTCGGCGTTGGTCGTATCGGTCGATGCGGGCTGTGCGTCGGCGGCGAAGGACCAGGTGACATGCGCCATGAGGGACAGCGGCAGGCAGGCGCGAGCGCGCGCCAGAGCGCGATGGCGCGAACGCCGTCGCGCTCGCGGAAGGAGCGTGGACATCGATGATTTCCTGAAAGAACGGACGAGCGAACGCACGCGCCAACGTCGCTCAGGCGCTCAGGCGCCGGACACGTCGGTCGATGCGATCGGACGAAAAGAAGCTTCAGGAAAGGACGGGAGGCGCGCGCGGAAACGCGGCGTTTAGGACTTCGAAACCGGCGCGCTGACCGCGACGAGGCTCGCGACGCGCGCCACGCGTTCGATGCGCGTGACATCGAGCGCGATCTCCTGCGCGATCGGCAGATTGTGCGCGAGCAGACCGCAATACGAACAGGCGTCGAAGTGATCGCTGGCGTCGTGATGGCCGGCGTGCTCGTCGGCGTTTGCATAGGAGTGTTCGTCGGCCGCTGCCGATGCATCGTGATGCGATGCATGCGAATACGCGCCGTTCGGGGCATCGACCGTGCATAGCGCCGCCTGAAAATCGTTCTGCGCGCGATGCGACGCCAGCGTCTGACTGATAACCGGCGCGACAATGGCCAGCCACATGGCGGCGATGCCGAGCCATGCGACGAAGCAGTTGCGCGCGTTGCGAGTCATGAGACGTATGAGATCTGTCGAGCCGAGGGTCGAACGGAATTGTAGGCAGCAAGTGCGCGCGCCGCAATCTTCCGTCACATATGGCGGACATTGCGCCGCATGTTGGCCGTCTGCCTCACGCCACGGCGACGCGAAACGGTCACGTATTCATGCGATGCATTTTCTCAGACATCGACAGACGAATCAGTTAGAATCTTAGGCTTGGCACAGTGGAAGTGGACCGGTGCCGGACACGGCGAAACCGCCGGGCCAGTTCGAATCGCGAGCAGCGGCGCACGCCGTCGCGAATCGATCGACAACCCGAACGCCGCCGTGCTGCGAGGGTGGCGAAATTGGTAGACGCACCAGGTTTAGGTCCTGACGCCCGCAAGGGTGTAGGGGTTCGAGTCCCCTCCCTCGCACCATCCACCATCCCAACCCCTTTGAGCGCCAAAGGGGTTTTTTATTGGGCGTTCGTGTTTGGGTCAGATCGTGATGTCGTGCAACTCGATGTTGATGACTTCGCCCTTCGCCTGCGAACGTCCCGCGAAATCCACTCCCGTCTGATCCAGCACGCGTTTGATCTCGTGCGGAATCAGTTCACCCGCGCGCGCCGCCGCGATCGGCCGGTCGATATGCGTGAGAAAGCGCCGCACGCCCGACGGCTGCCAGTACACGAACACGTTGAGCGGAAACGACTGCTTCGCGTCCTTCTGACGATGCGCGGTGATGTGCAGTCCCATCGTCGGGGACACGCTCATCTGTCGCGGACAGACGTGGAAATCAAAGCCGAAATCGCTTGCCACGCTCTTCACGACGAACGGCAGACATTTGTCGCCGAACTGCTTGTTTTCATTCTTGCTGAGGGCCATTGGTCGCCTCCGAGTGGTCGGTCGGTGTGAGAGGATCGAAGGTCCTCTTCAGTCGATGCCGGAGTGTTGCGCCTGCCAATTTCGGCGTCGGTGGGTCGCCGCACATCCAGACGCAGCGATCGTGCGGGCGCGCGCGAAGCCGATGCGCCGCGTCCGTCAGACGGATAAAATGACCGGCCGCGCTCGCAAACGCCAGATGAAAACGGCGCGCCCCACTTTCCCCCGACCCACAAGCCCCGTTCGTGAATTTCGACGACTACTGCCAGCAGAAAGCCGCGCCTGAAGGCTCCAGCACGTACTACGCGTTGCATCGCGCGCCCACCGCGCGTCAGCCGTATCTGACCGCGCTGTTCGCGCTCTATCGCGAGCTCGAGGAGACGGTCAAGGAAACCAGCGATCCGACCATCGGCCGCACCAAGCATGCGTGGTGGCAGAACGAACTCGGCCGGCTCGACGGCGGCGAGCCGACGCATCCGGTGACCAAGGCACTGCAGGCGCACGGCGCGCAGACGCTCGACGACGCGCAACGCGCGACGCTTGCGGCGCTCGCGGACGGCTTCGGCATGGATCTGGATCAGGCGCGCTATCTCGACTGGCCGGGTGTGCGGCGGTATCTGGAACGGGTCGGCGGCGCGTTCGCGACGGCTATCGCGCGCGCGACGGCGCGCGATCCGTCGCAGGCGTCGAAATGGGCCGCCCCGCTCGGCGCGGCGCTCTTGCTGGCGGAGCGCGTGCAGGACATTGGCGACGACGCGCGTCACGGCCGCATCTACATTCCGATCGACGAACTGCAGCGCTACAACGTGACGGCGGCGGACATCATCAATCGCAAGTACAGCGATGCATTTACCGAACTGATGCGTTTCCAGACCGATCGTGCCCGCCGCGCGATCGACGACGCGCTCGCCGCCATTCCCGCCGACGAACGCAAGACGCAGCGCGTGTTGCTCACGATCGCCGCGCTGACGAAGGCGCGGCTCGATGAAATCGAACGCGAGGGTTTTCAGGTGCTGCATCAGCGGATTTCGCTGACGCCGATCCGCAAGTTGTGGATTTCGTGGCGCGCGCGTTGAGCGCCGGAATCAGCTACGAAGAATGGGCAAAGGCTCGACATGCGGCGCGCAGGCCGATTCGATCCCGGCGCATGACGCGAGCGCCGTCGCATAAAGTCGGCGGAAATCGATGGCGGCGGGAAGCGCGCCGTCGTCATCCAATGCGTCCAGACGCGGCCATTCGCCATACATTCCACCCAGCACGCTGCCGCCGAGAAGAAAATGCGGCGCGGCCGCGCCATGTTCCGTGCCGCCCGATGCGTTTTCGCGTGCCGATCGTCCGAACTCCGAAACAGTCAAGACAAGCGTTCGATTCCAGTCGCCGGAACGCGTCAACGCGGCGCGCAGCGACGCGAGTCCCGATGCGAGTTGGTTCAGCAGCGCGGCATGCCGGGTCGCCTGATTCGCGTGCGTATCGAAGCCGTGCAGCGTGAGGCGAAACACTTTCGTCGTATCGTCCGCGCGATATTCATCCGCGCGCGATGCCGTGCGCCAGATCTGCTGCGAGCGAAAGTGCGAGCGGTTCGGCATCGCATAACCGACGCCCTGCACGATCGCGAGTTGTCCGGCGCGCCACGCCGGCATCAGTGCGTTCAACGAAGGATGCAGGCCCGTCCGCCGATCGATCGGCAACGCATCGCGCGTCGCGATGGCGAGCGTCGGCCGCAGTTCGCGATAGCGCGGATCGTCGAGCGGAATCACGGTGTTGAGGCCGTCGTTGCCGCCATCGAGTTCGACGACGACGAGCGCGCCGATCTGACGATCGTGCGAGACTAAACGAGACGGCAACGCGCCGAATACAGGCGGACAGCCCGCCCAAACGCCGGCGAGCGACAGAAACGTGCGGCGATCCATCTTTGCGGGCCTTAGCGCTTGTACAGATCGCGCACGGCTTCTTCGATGTGCTGACGCAGCAGCCGACGCTCGTCGGCAGTCATCACGGTATGGCGCGGCGGCCGCGCGGGCGGCGCGAGATCGGTTTGCTGGACGGGTTGCATGGCGGGCTTGGCGTCCTGCTCGGATGCGCCCTTGCCCGAGCGCTGCTGCGCCCGGATGATGCCGCCGTTGAATCGGGAAGTGGAAAACGAGGTGCCGCGGTCGAACGCGGCCGAGGGACGCGCCGCGGACGGCTGCGCGCAGGCATGATGCGTACTCAGCGCGGCATAGAGCGCACTGGCGAGTAAAGTCCTTCTGAGGTTGCGCTCGGGGCGCCCGGGACTGCGCGGCCGTGCTCCCTTCATGTTGTTCCCTTCATTGCTCGACAACCGGACAGCCTCTTTCTTTTAGCGCACGCCCAAAGGCTGGTCATGCCGCACGACGCGCTGGTCTAATGGAGTATCTACCGAATGGCGGGCCAAGGTAAAGGAGTGTACGCACAGAACTATTTGGTCGTGCCACCGTCCCCGTAAATTCTGTAACCAACTGTTACACTCGCTTTTGTTACAAACTCGCCGTCAGACCAACGCGATAAACTTGCCGCCATGGAAACCAAGAACCCTTCTAAAGTACTCGTCGTCGACGACGACCCGCGTCTGCGCGATCTGCTGCGCCGCTATCTCGGCGAGCAAGGCTTCAACGTGTATGTCGCGGAAAACGCTCCGTCGATGAACAAGCTGTGGGTGCGCGAGCGTTTCGATCTGCTCGTGCTAGACCTCATGCTGCCCGGCGAGGACGGCCTGTCGATCTGCCGTCGTCTGCGCGGCAGCAACGACCGCACGCCGATCATCATGCTGACGGCGAAGGGTGAAGACGTGGATCGCATCGTCGGCCTGGAAATGGGCGCCGACGACTATCTGCCGAAGCCGTTCAATCCGCGCGAACTGGTCGCGCGGATTCACGCCGTGCTGCGCCGTCAGACGCCGTCCGAATTGCCGGGCGCGCCGTCCGAAACCACCGAAGTGTTCGAGTTCGGCGAATTCGCGCTGAATCTCGCCACGCGCACGCTCACCAAGAATGGCCAGGAAATTCCGCTGACGACCGGCGAATTTTCGGTGCTCAAGGTATTCGCGCGTCATCCGCGGCAGCCGCTGTCGCGCGAAAAGCTGATGGAACTCGCGCGCGGCCGCGAATACGAAGTGTTCGATCGCAGCCTCGACGTGCAGATTTCCCGCCTGCGCAAGCTCATCGAGCCAGACCCGAGCAGCCCGCGCTTCATCCAGACGGTCTGGGGTCTGGGCTACGTGTTCATCCCCGACGGCGCGGCCTAACCTTCTTCGAAGGCGCTTCTTCATGCTCTGTTCTTCCGAAGCGCCTTCGTTCTGACAAGCAAGTCCGATACGCTTTATCCCCTTCACCGAGCGGAACACGACAGACCCATGCGTATCGACAGGCGCCTGCTGGCGCTTGCCTTCGGCGGCCTGTTCTGGCGAACCTTCGCGCTGATCGCGTTGCTTATCGCGGTCAGCCTCACCGCATGGTTCCAGAGCTTTCGCGTGATCGAGCGAGAACCGCGCGCGCAACGCGTGGCGCTGCAACTCGTCGCCGTGGTCAAGCTCACGCGCACCGCCCTGCTTTATTCCGATCCGGACCTTCGTCGCGCGCTCCTGCAGGATCTGGAGAGCAACGAAGGCGTGCGCGTTTATCCGCGCGAAACCACCGACAAGTACAAGCTCCAGCCTGACGAATCGCTCAACCGGCTGATCGAGCGCGACGTGCGCGGCCGGCTCGGCAACGACACGATCATCGCGCAATCGGTCAACGACATACCGGGCGTGTGGATCAGCTTCAAGATCGACGACGACGATTACTGGGTCGCGCTCGACCGCGATCAGCTCGATACCGTGACAGGGCTGCAATGGGCCGGCTGGGGCGTGTTCGCGCTGGCGCTGTCGCTGTTCGGCGCGGCGTTCATCACGAGTCTCGTCAACAGGCCGTTCGCGCGGCTGTCGCTGGCGGCGCGCAAGCTCGGTTCGGGCCAGTCGCCCGAGCCCTTGCCCGAGCGCGGCATGGGCGTCGCGGCGGAAACCAATCGAAGCTTCAACCAGATGGTGCGCGATCTCGAACAGCTCGAAGCCGATCGCGCGCTGATGCTCGCCGGCATCTCGCACGATCTGCGCACGCCGCTGGCGCGTCTGCGGCTGGAGACGGAAATGAGCCCGTCGGACGAAGCGACCAAACTCGCGATGATCGACGACATCGAGCAGATGGACATGATCATCGGCCGCTTCCTCGACTATGCGCGGCCGATGCAACGCATGCCCGAACCGGTCGATCTGTCGATGATCGCGAGCGAACTTGCCGCGCGCTTCCAGGCCGACGAAGGCGTCGTGATGCGCACCGACCTCGCGCCGGGCGCGGTGATCGAAGGCGATCCGACCGATGCGCGGCGCGTGGTCGGCAATCTGCTGGAAAACGCCCGCAAATACGGCCGCAGCGCGCACGACGACATCGCCCGCATCACGTTGCAAACGCGCGCGTCGCACGGCAAGGTCGAACTCTCGGTGATGGACGAAGGCCGCGGCATCCCCGACGATCAGGTGGCGCTCATTACGCGGCCCTTCTATCGCGTCGATCAGGCGCGCACGCAGGCCAACGGCACGGGCCTCGGCATGGCCATCGTGCAGCGGCTGGTGACGCGTCAGCGCGGCACGCTAAGGCTGCGCAATCGCACGCCACAACCGGGCTTCGAAGTCACCATCGACTTCCCGTCGATGAAAGCCACGCGCGAATAACCCGCTTTTGCTATCGGCGCATTCGGAAAAAGCTATCCGATACAATAGCTAAAAACTATTGTTAAGATTATTTAATAGAGTTAGGATGGGTGGGTAAACGCTCAACCGTGCTGGCACGGAAGTGTCACGCGAGCGTTACGGCGATCCGGTAGTTTTGTTCGAAGTTTGTCCTTTCAACGAACACAGGAGTCACTGTATGAAGACCGTCGGCGATAAAGTCGAAGCATTCACCGTCACTGCTGCAAAACCCGGTTTCAACAACCACGAAGAAAACGGCCAGTCCGCCTTCGAGGACATCACCGAGCAGTCCTTCCCGGGCAAGTGGAAGATCATCTACTTCTATCCGAAGGACTTCACCTTCGTCTGCCCGACGGAAATCGTCGAGTTCGGCAAGCTGGCGAAGGATTTCGAAGACCGCGACGCCGTGCTGCTCGGCGGCAGCGTCGATAACGAATTCGTCAAGCTCGCCTGGCGTCGCGAGCACAAGGACCTGAACAAGCTGAACCACTACTCGTTCGGCGACGTGAAGGGCGAACTGATCGATCAGCTCGGCGTCCGCGACAAGGAAGCGGGCGTGGCGCTGCGCGCGACCTTCATCGTCGATCCGGACAACGTGATTCAGCATGTCTCGGTCAACAACCTGAACGTGGGCCGCAACCCGGAAGAAATCCTTCGTATTCTCGACGGTCTGCAAACGGACGAACTGTGCCCGTGCAACCGCGCGGTCGGCGGCTCGACGCTCTAAGCGCGCGCCCGGCGTTTGCCATCAACCGATGTGACAAAGCCCGCCATCGTGCCGAGTGATGCTCGGCGCAGGCGGGCTTTTCAACGACCTCGAACAGGAGAAACCGCATGGAATTTCTGTCTTCCATCAAGGAACTGGTCCCGGATTACGCGAAAGACATTCGATTGAACGTCGACGGCACGATCGCGCGCTCGTCGCTCGAAGGCAACGATGCGGTCGGCGTCGCGCTGGCGGCGGCCTACGCGGCGAAAGCGACGAAGCTCGTCGAGATCATCCGAAATGCGGGCGTGCTGTCGTCCGAAGAGACCAACGCGGCGCTGACGGCGGCCGCGTTGATGGGCATGAACAACGTCTGGTATCCGTATCTGGAGATGGCCGACAACGCCGATCTCAAGACGCAGCCGGCGGGCTTGCGCATGAACGCCTACGCATCGCATGGCGGCGTGGACAAGCGGCGCTTCGAGATGTACGCGCTGGCGGCATCGATCATCGGCAAGTGCCATTTCTGCGTGAAATCGCACTACGAGAATCTGGTGGCCGAAGGCATGTCGACGACGCAACTGCGCGATGTCGGGCGCGTCGCGGCCGTGATCAACGCCGTGGCGCTGACCGTCGCGGCCGAGGGAAAGTAACCTGTTCCGGGGCGACGGCGCCGCTTCAACTGTCGATAGACGTCCGTCGCAGCAACACCGCCGCCTGCGCCTCGATCCCTTCCTTGCGGCCGAGATAGCCGAGCTTCTCGTTGGTCTTGGCCTTCACATTGACGCGATCGATGCCCAGTTCCAGATCCGCCGCGATATTCGCGCGCATCGCGTCGATATGCGGCGCGAGCTTCGGCGCCTGCGCGATGATCGTGCTGTCGACGTTGGCGATCTCGAAGCCCGCTTCCGACACGCGCCGGAACGCCTCGCGCAGCAGCACGCAACTGTCCGCGCCGGCGAATTCCGTCGCCGTATCGGGAAAATGACGGCCGATATCGCCGAGCGATGCCGCGCCGAACAGCGCGTCGGTGATCGCGTGCAGCAGCACGTCGGCGTCCGAGTGGCCGAGCAGACCGCGTTCGTAGGGAATCGTCACGCCGCCGATGATGAGCGGCCGTCCTTCGACGAGTTGGTGGACGTCGTAGCCCTGTCCGATTCTGAAATCCATCGATCTAACCTTGCTTGTTGAATGAGTCAGGCCTTCGCGGCGGCGAGCATGGCGCTCGCGAGCGCGAAGTCTTCGGGATACGTCACCTTGAAATTGCGCAAGCTGCCCTGCACCAGCTTCGGCGAATGGCCGAGCCATTCGATGGCGCTCGCTTCGTCGGTGAGATCGTGGCCGTCGTGACGCGCACGTTCGATCGCTTCGCGCAGCATGCCGAGGCGGAACATTTGCGGCGTCTGCGCCTGCCACAAGCCGTCGCGCAATTCCGTACGGGCGATGCGCGGTCCGGCGGCGGCTGTGTCCGGCACATCGGGCATGCTCGGTGCGACGCGCTTGAGCGTGTCCGCGACCGGCAGCGCGAGAATGCCGCCGACGGCATCGTCGCGCAATGCCGCGACGAGCTTGCGAATCAGCTCGGGCGAGACGCCGGGGCGCGCCGCGTCGTGGACGAGCACCCAGTCGTCGTCGCGCGCGCCGAAGTTGGCCAGCGCGATCAGCCCGTTGAAGACCGACGCCTGCCGCGATGCCCCGCCGCAGCGCTCCACGGCAAAGCGCAGGCCCGCGAAACGGCGCGCGTCGAAATGATGATCGTCCGGTGCGAGGACGACCAGGGTCTGCGAAAATTCGGAGCACGCGTCGAACGCGGCGAGCGTGTGCCCGAGCATCGGGCGGCCCGCGACCGTCTGGTATTGCTTGGGCATCGGCGCGCCGGAGCGGCTGCCGGTGCCGGCACAGGGAATCAGAGCGAACAGGCGCGGGGTAGTCGTACCGGTAGGCGGAGTCACGGGCGGATCGTAAGGCCAAGTCGGCCGAGTCAAAGTGAAGCCCGGATTTTATAATAGGTCTTTCGCGACCACGTCCGGCGTGCACGGATTCATGCATGCCAAGACGGTTCATTGCACACTTTATGTATTCCAAAGCCGTCAACGCGCAGTCCAGTTCTTCCATCGCGCTCGTCAAGCCCGGTACGCGTTTCGCCTTCGACGGCGCGACCGGCTCGTCCGATGCGCTCGCCATCGCGCGTTATCACGCGGCTCATCGCGAAACCGTGCCGCTGCTGACGGTCGTCTGCGCCAGCGCCGTCGGTGCCCAGCGCCTCGCCGCCGAACTGCCCTATTTCGCGCCGGATGCGCGCGTGCGCCTGCTGCCCGACTGGGAAACGCTGCCCTACGACACATTCTCGCCGCATCAGGATCTGGTCTCCGAGCGGCTGGCGACGCTGCACGATCTCGGCGAAGGCCGCTGCGACATCCTGATCGTGCCGGCGACGACCGCGCTGTATCGCATGCCGCCGGCGTCGTTTCTGGCGGCCTATACGTTTTCCTTCACGCAAGGCGAGCGTCTCGACGAAACGAAGCTGAAGGCGCAGTTGACGCTCGCGGGCTACGAGCATGTGAGTCAGGTCGTGCGTCCGGGCGAATACTGCGTGCGCGGTTCGCTGATCGATCTGTATCCGATGGGTTCGCCGCTGCCGTATCGCCTCGACCTGTTCGACGATCAGGTGGATTCGATCCGCGCCTTCGATCCCGACACGCAACGCAGCCTCTATCCCGTGCGCGACGTGCGGCTGCTGCCGGGCCGCGAATTCCCCTTCGACGAAGCCGCGCGTACCGCGTTTCGCAGCCGCTGGCGCGAAGTGTTCGAAGGCGATCCGAGCCGTTCGCAGATCTATAAGGACATCGGCACCGGCGTGCCGTCGGCCGGTATCGAATACTATCTGCCGCTGTTTTTCGACGATACCGCGACGCTCTTCCACTATCTGCCGGAAGGCTCGCAGCTCGCGTTCATCGGCGATCTCGATGCCGCGATCAAGCGCTTCACGAACGACACCAGGCAGCGCTTCGATTTCCTCTCGCACGATCGCGAACGGCCGTTGCTCGAACCGCGCCGTCTGTTCCTGACCGACGACGACTTCTTCACCTTCGCCAAGTCCTTCGCGCAGCTCAAGTTCCCCGCTTCGCCCGAAGGCGGCTGGGCTGTGCCGCTGCCCGGCCTCGCGATCGATCGTCACGCCGACGAACCGTTGCTCGCGCTGCGTCACTATCTCGATCAGACGGAAAATCGCGTGATGCTGGTGGCGGAATCGGCGGGCCGTCGCGAGACGATCCAGCAACTGCTCGCGGATAACGGCTTGCGCGGCGAATCGCTCGATACGTTCCAGGAATGGCTGACCGCCGACGCCAAGTTCACGCTCGGCATCGCGCCGCTGGCGAACGGCTTCGTGTTGCCGTCGGAAAAGCTCGCGATCATCACCGAGACCGAGCTATACGGTCCGCTCGCGCGCCGTCCGGGACGCCGCCGCCAGGAACAGGCGAGCAATGTCGATTCGATGGTGCGCGATCTCGCCGAGCTCAAGGTCGGCGATCCGGTCGTGCATTCGCAGCACGGCATCGGGCGCTACATGGGTCTGGTGTCGATGGATCTCGGCGAAGGCGAGACGGAGTTTCTGCACCTCGAATATCAGAACGAATCGAAGCTTTATGTGCCGGTCGCGCAGTTGCATGTGATTTCGCGCTACAGCGGCGCCGATCCGGAAAGCGCGCCGCTGCATCAGCTCGGCTCCGGCCAGTGGGAAAAGGCCAAGCGCAAGGCCGCGCAGCAAATTCGCGACACAGCCGCCGAGTTGCTGAACCTGTACGCGCGCCGCGCCTCGCGCGAAGGCTTCGCGTTCAAGCTCGAACCGCGCGATTACACCAAGTTCGCGGAAAGCTTCGGCTTCGAGGAAACGCCCGATCAGGCGGCGGCGATCGCGTCGGTCATCGGCGACATGACGAGCGGCAAGCCGATGGATCGCCTCGTGTGCGGCGACGTCGGTTTCGGCAAGACGGAAGTCGCGTTGCGCGCGGCGTTTATCGCGGTGATGGCGGGCAAACAGGTGGCGATTCTCTCGCCGACGACGCTGCTCGCCGAACAGCATACGCAGACCTTTACCGACCGCTTCGCCGATTGGCCCGTACGAATCGCGGAGCTGTCGCGCTTCAAGAGCACGAAAGAAGTCTCGCAATCGATCCAGCAGATCAACGAAGGCTCGGTCGATATCGTTATCGGCACGCACAAGCTCCTGTCCGGCGATGTGAAGTTCAAGCGCCTCGGGCTCGTGATCATCGACGAGGAACATCGTTTCGGCGTGCGTCAGAAGGAAGGGCTCAAGGCCCTGCGTGCCGAAGTCGACGTGCTCACGCTCACCGCCACGCCGATTCCGCGTACGCTCGGCATGGCGCTCGAAGGCCTGCGCGATTTTTCGATCATCGCGACCGCGCCGCAGAAGCGCCTCGCGATCAAGACCTTCGTGCGACGCGAGGAAGACGGCGTGATCCGCGAAGCGATGCTGCGCGAACTGAAGCGCGGCGGACAAGTGTACTTCCTGCACAACGAAGTCGAGACCATCGAGAATCGTCGCGCGATGCTCGAAGCGCTGGTGCCCGAGGCGCGCATCGCGGTTGCGCACGGACAGATGCACGAACGCGAACTCGAACGCGTGATGCGCGATTTCGTCGGTCAGCGCGCCAACGTGCTGCTGTGCACGACCATCATCGAAACCGGCATCGACGTGCCGAGCGCGAACACGATCATCATGCATCGCGCGGACAAGTTCGGGCTCGCGCAGTTGCATCAGTTGCGCGGGCGTGTCGGGCGTTCGCACCATCAGGCGTATGCGTATTTGCTCGTGCACGATCCGCAATCGCTCACGAAGCAGGCGCAGCGCCGGCTGGAGGCGATTCAGCAGATGGAGGAACTCGGTTCCGGCTTCTATCTCGCGATGCACGACCTCGAAATTCGCGGCACCGGCGAAGTGCTCGGCGACAAGCAATCGGGCGAGATTCACGAGATCGGCTTCCAGCTCTATACCGACATGCTCAACGATGCCGTGTGCGCGCTGAAGGAAAGCCGCGAGCCCGATCTCAATGCCCCGCTCGCCGCGACGACCGAAATCAATCTGCACGCGCCCGCCATTTTGCCCGCCGATTACTGCGCCGACGTGCAGGAGCGTTTGTCGCTGTACAAGCGGCTGGCGAACTGCGAATCGAGCGATGCCATCGACGGCATTCTGGAAGAGCTCGTCGATCGCTTCGGCAAGTTGCCGCCGCAGGCGCATGCGCTGGTCGAAACGCATCGGCTGCGACTGTCCGCGAAGCCGCTCGGCATCATCAAGATCGATGCGGGCGAACAGTCGATTTCGCTGCAATTCGTGCCGAATCCGCCCATCGACGGGATGAAGATCATCGAGATGGTTCAGAAGCACAAGCACATCAAGCTGGCCGGTCAGGACAAGCTGCGTATCGAGTCGCGCAGCCCCGATCTCGCGGTGCGGATTTCGACCGTGAAGGAAACCTTGCGCGCGCTCGGCGGTCCGGTGCGTCAACCTGTGGCGGCAGCGCGTTGAGCTCGAGTTGAGCTATTAAGCAGTTTTTGACTTCTGCGGGCGGGCCGGCGTTTGGGCTATGATCAAAGTCTTCTCGCAGGAGTCAAAACATGCCCCAGATCGCTGATTCGGCGCATCTCGAAGCTTCCCATCCCGCTTCTTCCGCTCAATCTCCGGCTTCGCTGCCGTGGATCGAACGTCTGATTTCCTTCGATACCGTCAGCCGCAATCCCAATCTCGGCCTGATCGAAACCGTGCGCGACGAACTGCGCAAGGCGGGCATCGACGCGACCATCACCAACGATCCGCGCGGCCAGTGGGCCAATCTGTTCGCGACCGTGCCCGCGCACGATGGCGAGACCAACGGCGGCATCGTGCTGTCGGGTCATACGGATGTGGTGCCGGTCGACGGCCAGGACTGGCAAAGCGACCCGTTCAAGCCCGAAGTGCGCGACGGCCTGCTTTACGGACGCGGTTCGTGCGATATGAAAGGCTTTATCGGCGCGGCGCTCAGCCTGCTGCCGAAAATGCAGGCGACCAAGCTCGCCAAGCCGATCCACTTCGCGCTTTCGTATGACGAAGAAGTCGGCTGCGCGGGTGCGCCGCTGATGCTGACCGATCTGCAGAAACGCGGCATCAAGCCGGATGGCTGCATCGTCGGCGAACCGACGTCGATGCGCCCGATCATCGCGCATAAGGGCATCAACACGTATCGCTGCTGCGTGCGCGGTTTCGCCGCGCATTCGTCGCTGACGGTGAAAGGCCTGAACGCGATCGAATACGCCGCGCGGCTGATTTGCCATATCCGCGATATCGCCGACGAATTCCGCGCCAACGGCCCGTTCGACGAACTGTACGACGTGCCCTTCACCACCGCACAGACCAGCACGATCAAAGGCGGCAACGCGATCAACACCGTGCCCGCCGAATGTCAGTTCGAGTTCGAATTCCTCAATCTGCCGACGATGGATCCGGCGCGCATCATCGAGCGCATCGAAAGCTACGCGCGCGAGACGCTGCTGCCGAAGATGCTCAAGGAACACGGCAACGGCGCCATCGAGATTTCGCAGCTTGACTCCGCGCCCGGACTCGACGCAACCGAACAGGCCGCGATCACGCAACTCGTGCGCGCGCTGACGGAGAATCAGGACAAGGGCAAGGTCGCCTACGGCACGGAAGCCGGCCTGTTCGCGAACGCGGGCATTCCGAGCATCGTGTGCGGTCCGGGCAATATCGAGCAGGCGCACAAGGCCAACGAATACGTGTCGCTCGACCAGCTCGTCGCCTGCGAGGCGTTCCTCGGCAAGTTCATCCACAGCATGTCGGTCGACGCACACGCACGCTGATTCATCACGTCGCAGAACGAAGCTCATGTCCACCACCGACCTCACCATCGACGGCACGCCGATCCCCACGCTCGACGATATCGCCGAGCAACACATGGCGCTCACGCCGTGGGTGGCGCGTACGCCGACCTTCGAGAAGCACGATTTTCCGACGCTCGACGGCACGCCCGTCACCTTCAAGTTCGAACTGCTGCAAGTGAGCGGAACCTTCAAGGCGCGCGGCGCGTTCTCGAACATTCTCGCGTTGACGGACAGCGAGCGCGGCGCGGGCGTGACCTGCGTGTCGGGCGGCAATCATGCGGTCGCGGTCGCTTACGCGACGCAGCGGATGGACGTCGGCGCGAAGGTCATCATCGTCAAGACGGCCAGTCCGGCGCGGATCGAACAGTGCCGGCGTTTCGGCGCGGAAGTCGTGCTGACCGACAATCTCGTCGACGCGTTCGATACCGTGCGCCGCGTCGAGGCGGAAGAAGGACGCGTGTTCATCCATCCGTTCAACGGCTATCGCACGGTGCTCGACACGGCGACGCTCGGCTACGAATGGACCTCGCAGGCGCCCGATCTCGATGCGGTGATCGTGCCAATCGGCGGCGGCGGATTGGCTGCCGGTGTTTCGACGGCGATGCGGCTTGCGAATCCGTCGATCCACATCTACGGCGTGGAACCGGCGGGCGCGGCGGCGATGAGCCAGAGCTTCGCGGCGAATCACACGATCAAGCTCGACACGATGCACAGCATCGCCGATTCGCTGATGGCGCCGCATACCGAGCAATACAGCTATGAACTGTGCCGCCGTCATATCGACGAGATCGTTACCGTCTCCGACGACGAGTTGCGCAACGGAATGCGTCTGCTGTTCAGCGAGATGAAGCTGGCGGTGGAACCCGCGTGCGCGGCGGCGACGGCGGCGTTGCTCGGACCATTGCGTGAGCGGTTGCAAGGCAAGCGCGTCGGCGTGTTGTTGTGTGGCACGAATACCGATGCGGCGACGTTCGCGCGGCATCTGGGTTTAGCGCAATAAGCTTCTGTAAAACAAAACCCCACGCTTTTGAAGTCGTGGGGTTTTTCTACTACAGCACTTCGGCGAGCCGTCTTCGCTCGCTACGCTGCATGAAGTAATTCGCCGCAATCACCCCTACCGTCACCAGCGCGATAAACAACGTCGCCAGCGCATTCATCTCCGGATTCAAACCCAGACGCACGCGCGAGAACACGACCAGCGGCAGCGTCGTCGAACCGGGACCGGACAGAAACGCCGACAGCACGAGATCGTCGATCGACAGCGTGAACGACAGCAGCCAGCCCGCGACCAACGCCTGCGAGATCAGCGGCAGCGTGATCGAGAAGAACACGCGCAACGGCGTCGCGCCGAGGTCTAGCGCCGCTTTCTCCAGCGACGGATTCAGCTCCCGCACGCGCGATTCCACGATGATCGCCACATACGAGATACACAGCATCACGTGGCCGATGAAAATCGTGAACATGCCGCGCCCCGCGGGCCAGCCAATCAGCTTCGCCATTTCGACGAACAACAGCAGCAACGAAATGCCCTGAATGACTTCGGGAATCACGAGCGGCGCGTTGATCATTCCCGTATAAAGCGTGAAGCCCCGGAAGCGACCCATGCGCGCGAGCACGAAGCCCGCCCACGTGCCGATGACGACCGACGCGCACGCCGTCAAAAACGCGATGCGCAGCGACAGCCACGCGGCGTTGATGAGTTCGTCGTCGGACCACAACGCGCGATACCACTTCAAGGAGAACGTCGTCCAGACCGTGACGAGATTCGACTCGTTGAACGAATAGACGATCAGACTCAGGATCGGGATATACAGAAACGCGAACCCGATTCCGAGCGCGGTGATTTGCAGCGGACGGCTCGGCTTGATCATCGCTTTTCCTCCAGTTGCTTCGCCTGGAAGTGCTGGAAAAGCGCCATCGGCACGAGCAGCAGCAGGACCATGGCGCAGGTGACGGCGGAGGCCATCGGCCAGTCGGCGTTATCGAAGAACTCGTTCCACATGACGCGGCCGATCATCAGCGTATCCGCGCCGCCGAGCAGTTCGGGAATCACGTACTCGCCCACCGCCGGAATGAACACCAGCAGACAGCCCGCGATAATGCCGTTCTTCGACAGCGGCAGCGTGATCTGCACGAACGCCTTCCACGGCTTCGCGCCGAGATCGTAAGCGGCTTCGAGCAGCGTCAGGTCCATCTTCACGAAATGCGCGTAAAGTGGCATCACGAGGAACGGCAGATACGAATACACCATGCCGATATACACCGCGATATTCGTGTGATACAGCTCAATCGGCGAATGAATCAGCCCGATCGACATCAGGAAATCATTCAGCAGTCCGTTGTTCTTGAGAATGCCGATCCACGCGTACACGCGAATCAGGAACGATGTCCAGAACGGCAGCATCACGGCCATCAACAGCAGATTGCGCGTGGCCGGATTCGAGCGCGCGATGTAATACGCCATCGGATAGCCGATCAAGAGACACAGCAGCGTCGATACCGTCGCGACCAGCAGCGAATTCATGTAGGTCGCGAAGTACAGGCTGTCCTGGAACAGGAACAGGTAGTGCGAGAAATCGAGCGCGATATTCATCACGCCCTCCTTCATCGCCAGCAGTTCCGTGTACGGCGGAATGCCGAGCTGGCTGTCCGCGAAGCTGATCTTCACGACCAGCAGGAATGGCACGAAGAACAGCAGCAAGAGCCACAGATATGGCCCGCCGATGACGAGCGTCCTGCCGCTCAAGCCGAAGCGTTTCAGCAGGTTCGTCATGAGGTCAGCACCACGCCGGCCGATGCGCTCCAGCGCACGTAGACTTCATCGTCGAAAGTGGGCGAATCGATTTCGCCGATGGCGAGGCTCGACAGGTTCGCGACCACGACCTTGCCGCTATCGAGCGTGACGTGATACAGCGTATAGCCGCCCATGTAGGCGATATTGGTGATCTTGCCGCGTCCCCAGTTGTACGCGCCTTCGGGCAGCTTGCGCATCAGCGCGATGCGTTCGGGCCGCACGGAAATGGTCACCGGCATGCCGAGCGGCCCGGTAATGCCGTGGTTCACATACAGACGCACCGGCAAATCCGGCGATTCCACGAAGATATGATCCGGCTCGTCTTCCACGACGCGCCCGTCGAACAGATTCGTCGAGCCGATAAACGACGCCGAGAATCGGCTGTTCGGATACTCGTACACCTGATGCGGCGAACCGAGCTGCACGATCTGCCCTTCGCTCATCACGGCGAGACGATTCGCCATCGTCATCGCTTCTTCCTGATCGTGCGTGACCATGATGCAGGTGACGCCAACCTGATCGAGAATATTGACCAGCTCGATCTGCGTGCGCTGGCGAATCTGCTTGTCGAGCGCGGACATCGGCTCGTCGAGCAGGAGCAGTTTGGGACGCTTGACGAGGCTGCGCGCCAGCGCCACGCGCTGCTGCTGTCCGCCCGACAATTGATGCGGCTTGCGCTTGGCGAACTTTGCCATCTGCACGAGTTCGAGCGCGTTGTTGACGCTGTCCGACAGTTCGCCGCCCTTCACGCCTTCCTGCTTCAATCCGAACGCGACATTCGATTCCACGCTCATATGCGGAAACAGCGCATACGACTGGAACATCATGTTCACGGGCCGGTTGTACGGCGGCAATTGCGCGAGGTCTTCGCCGTCGATCAGGATCTGCCCTTCGGTCACGGATTCGAGCCCGGCCAGCATGCGCAGCAAGGTGGATTTGCCGCAGCCGGAACTGCCGAGCAGCGCGAACAGTTCGCCCTTTTTCACCGACAGATTGACGCCGCGCACGGCCGTCGTTTCGCCGAATTTCTTTACGACATCGACGATCTGCACGAAGTTGTCATCCGGATTCATGCCGGACGGAAAACCGTTCGGCTCCTGCCGGCCGTTGCTGGACGTAGGGGGCGCTGCCTTCGACGCGCTCGACTGCTCACTCATGATTGCCTGTTCGACTCCCGCATTGAATGCCTGTTGATGCATGTGTGACCGGTGAGGTCACGAACAAAGCCCCCGGATGTCCGAGGGCTTGGGTCATTTCGAGGATTATCCGGCTTTTTTCAACTCAGCGGCCGGATTTGAACTCGGTCCACAGCCGCGTCTGAAGACGCTGGATCTCCGGCGGCAGCGGCTTGAGCAGGAACATCGTCTTGATGACGTCCTGCGGCGGATAGACGGCCGGATCGTTCGCGACGTCCTTGTCCACGTACTTGCGCGCTTCAGCGTTGGCGCTAGGGTAGTACACGGCATTGGTGATCGCGGCGTGGACCTGCGGCGTCTCGATGTAGTTGATCCACTGGAGCGCGGCGTCCTTGTTCTTCGCGTCCTTCGGAATGGCCATCACGTCGAACCAGATCGGCGCACCGCCCTTCGGAATGTAGTAGTCGATCTTGTATGGCTTCTTCGCCTCGAGCGCGCGATGCTTGGCGATCACCACATCGCCCGACCAGCCGTACGCGAAGCAGATATCGCCGCCGACCATATCGTTGATATAGCCCGACGAGTTGAACTGGGTGATGTACGGGCGGATCTTCTTGAGCATCGCCAGCGCTTCGCGATAATCGGCCGGATTCGTGCTCATCGGATCCTTGCCGATGTAGTGCAGCGCCGCCGCGAACATCTGATCCGGCGCATCGAGCACGGACACGCCGCAGGCCTTCAGCTTCTTGATGTTCTCCGGCTTGAAGAGAATGTCCCAATTGGCGAGATCGACGTTGTTGCCGAGAATCTTCTTCGCCTTGTCGACGTTGTAGCCGAGACCGGTCGTGCCGTACGCCCAGGGCACGGCGAACTTGTTGTCGGGATCCGCGCCCGCGACGAGCTTCATCAGGTCGGGATCGAGATACTTGAGATTCGGAATCTTCGACTTGTCGAGCGGCGCGAAAATGCCGGCGGCGATCTGCTTGCCCGCGTAATTGCTGGTCGGCACGACGATGTCATAGCCCGAGTTGCCCGTCAGCAGCTTGGCCTGAAGCGTGTCGTCGCTGTCATAGTTGTCGTACTTGACCTTGATTCCGCTCTGCTTTTCGAAATTGGGAATCGTGTCCTTGGCAATGTAGTCTGACCAGTTGTACACGTTGAGCTGCTTGTCCGCCGCCGATGCCGCGAGCGGCGTCAGCATCGCCACGCAAGCCAGCGCGCCGGCGAGCTTGGCCAACTTAGGGGCCAACTTCGCCACGGGGGTTGTCACCTTCTCGTTCATCTCGATTCTCCCTTGTTCCGACTTTTTACGGCGTCGTGCCGCGGAACCGCGCAATCGTACGGTCCGCAACCCCATCAAAAACCCGAAAACTACCATTAAACCGGGGCACGACAAAAAAACAGATGCACCGCCTGTCGCACAAAATGCACATGAGCCGGGCGCGAGCGGGCAAAAGTCTTGTCGCGTGCGGCGGAGCGTGCGGGCGTCCTCGTAAAGAGCGCGCATTTTAGCCCCTAACGCAGCGTGTCGGGACCCAATAAAACCACACTCGTCAAACGGGCACGACATGATGACGGGCCGTTGTAATGTCATTATTCGTGACGGGGGTTTTCTGGTCGTCGAACGGATGTCCGGCTGTGCCCGATAAAGTCCCCACAGCTTACGAATAGCCAGCGGAACGCACGTTGCTAGCCATTTCGTCGTTGCGACGCGCGGTTCTCCGACCTCGCGCCGCATCCACAAACCGGCAACGCGCGCTGACTGTCGCCCATGCTCCGATGGGCTCGCCGCGCCGCTGCATCGCTATTCGAGGCCGTCAGCTTGAACACCAATCCGTCCGCGCTTGCCCAACTTTCCGCCGCGAAGCCCGACGCGTCCGCGCTTGTCGAACGACGCGGCGAGCCGCCGCGCAAACCGCGCGGACGCTGGACATCCTTCGCGGGTGCGGGCGCGCTGGTCGCGGTAGGCTATATGGATCCCGGCAACTGGGCGACGGCGCTCGGCAGCGGTGCGCGCTACGGCTATCAGTTGCTGTCGGTCGTGCTGCTCGCGAGCCTGATGGGGATGCTGCTGCAATGGGTCGCATCGCGCGTCGGCGTGGTCACGGGACGCGATCTCGCGCAACTGTGCCGCGAGCGCTACAGCCGGCGCACGACGCTGCTGCTGTGGATCGCCTGCGAAATCGCGATCATCGCCTGCGACGTGGCCGAAGTGGTCGGCAGCGCCGTCGCCTTGCAGATGCTGTTCGGCCTGTCGCTGACGATGGGCGTGCTCGTATCCGCCGTCGGCACCTTCGCGATGCTCGCGCTGCAAAGCCGCGGCCAGCGGACGCTGCAACGCGCGGTGACGGCGCTGATCCTGTTCGTCGGCATCTGTTTCGTCGTGGAACTGGCGCTGGCGCTTCCGGTGTGGTCGGAGGCCTTCGCGGGTTTCGCGCCGCCGCGCGAGTTGCTGCGCGACGCCGGCATGCTCTGGCTCGCGGCCGGCGTGCTCGGCGCGACCGTCATGCCGCACAACCTCTATCTGCACTCGGCGCTGGTGAAGGACCACGTTCCGACGCGCGACGACGACAGCATCGGCGACGCGCTGCGCGGCGTGAACATCGACACGTTCGCGTCGCTCGGACTGGCGTTTATCCTCAACGTGTCGCTGCTGATCGTCGCGGCGGCCGTGTTCCATGCGGGCGGCTACACGCAGGTCGACGATCTCGCCGACGCGCATCGCCTGATCGCGCCGCTGGTCGGCAGCCATTGGGCCGGCATCGCGTTCGCCGCTGCCTTGCTGGCCTGCGGCCTCAACGCGACCGTGACGGGGACGCTGGCCGGTCAGGCGGTGATGGAAGGCTTCCTGCGTCTTCGGATGGCGCGCTGGACGCGTGCGCTGCTCACGCGCGCGCTTGCGATCGGTCCGGCGTTGGCGGCGGTGGCGAGCTTCGGTCAGCACGGATCCAACGCGCTGCTGGTCGCGACGCAAGTCGTGCTGAGCCTGCAATTGCCGCTCGCGGTGATTCCGCTGGTGCGCTTCGCATCGGATGCGCGGTTGATGGGACGATGGCGCGTCGTCCGCGTGCCGCTCGCGCTCGCGTGGCTCTGCGCGGGCGTGATCGTCGTGCTGAATGGGACGCTGCTGTGGCAGGCCCTCGCGGCGGGTTAATACTTTTTAGGCGGATCGCAAGGTAGCAGGCATCAGGATTGCTACCGGCTTTCGATTGCCCTAATCGATCGATCGTCATGCCCGCCTGTTAGCGCGCGCATCGGCGGCACCAACTCGCATCGCGCGCGGCGACCTCGGAGCGCTCGCGCGTCTGCGGTCGCCGCGTGTCGTTCGGGTGAACCACAGGACGCTAATTACATGGCTCATCGCCTTCGACCGCCCGCTTTCACCGCGCTGCTTTTTACCCTGACCGTCACTTCGAACGCGCATGCCACCGTCGCCGTGCTGCAACTGGCGCGTGAAGCCGCCGCATCGCAGCCGCTGGAACTGACGCTGCTCTACACCGACGACGACAAGAAGCCCTTGAGCATCGACGTGCCGAAGCAGCTTACGGTGAATCTGACCAACGGCGATTTGCCGCCCGCCCCGCTGCAACTGACGCGCGATGCATCGGTGCCCGATCGTCTGCGGCTCGCGCCGGGGCAATATCGGCGCGTGAAGTACTCCGCGCCGTGGCCCGAATCGGCGCGCGGCACGATCAAGATCGACCCGGTCGGATTCGATGCATCGCCGATGCTCGTGCTGCTCAATCGCGGCGAGAATCAGACGCAGGTCGCGGCGGCCGAGCATCGCGAATCGCAGGCGACGACGCCCGCGCAGCTCGCCTCCGCGACGGCCGCCGCCAACACCGCCGCCGTCCCGACGACGACGCAGGACACGATGCTCTCCGGCCGCTTCTCGAGCTTCGAGCCGACCTATTTCGCCGACGGCAAGAACGGCGATCAACTGGCGAAGTTCCAGTTCAGCTTCAAATACCGTCTGCATCTGCCCGACGATCCGCGTTCGAGCGGCTTTCTCGACAACCTGTACTTCGGCTATACGCAGACCGCCATCTGGAATCTTTCGGCCGATTCAGTGCCGTTCCGCGATATCAGCTTCCAGCCGCAACTGTTCTATTACGTCGAGGACACGGGCGTGAAGAGTCCGCTGTTCACGCGCATGGGCGTGGCGGCGGGTATCGGGCACGAATCGAACGGCAAGGGAGGCGACGAATCGCGCGCGATCAATATCGTCTTCGTGCGCCCGACCTGGGAATTCGGCGACCTCAACGACAACCATCTGACGCTGTCGCCGAAGTTCTATTACTACTTGTCGAAGAGCGGGAATCAGGATATCGCCGACTATCGCGGCTACGCCGACTTTCTGATCAAGTACGGCAGCCCGGACGGCTGGCAGCTTGCGACCACGTTGCGCAAGGGGACGAAGCACTGGTACGGCAGCGTCGATGCTAACCTGACCTATCCGCTGGCGAAACTCGTCGGCAGCGCGTGGGGCGGGTATCTGTTCGTGAGCTATTTCAACGGATACGGTGAGGACATTCTCGATTACAACCAGCGTCGTCACTGGATCGCGCGAATCGGCTACAGTATCACCCGCTGAGTTTTTTTACGATTTCGCCACATCGCCCGCCGATGCGGCCCCGAGTGAGCTTTATGGCGTCGAATCTTCACGATCTTCCGGATAGTCCCTGCATCGGCGTGTGCTCCACGCTGTTCGACGATGTCTGCAAAGGCTGCGGCCGCACGGCGGGCGAAGTGTCCAACTGGGTGTTTCTCTCCGATGAGGAGAAACGCGCGATATGGGAACGCATCACGCGCGAAGGCACGGCGATGCGGTTTCGGTACGACAAGATTTGAGGCGTCCGAAATTCGAGGCGTCCAAATATGAAAAAAGCCGCTCGCGCGGCTTTTTTCATGCTTGCGGCAGGGAAACTTACTGAATCCCCTGACTCGACAGAAAGTCTTCGTAATTCCCGCCGAAGTCGCGCAGCGTGCCGTCGGTTTTCACTTCGATGATCCGGTCCGCCAGTCCGCTCACGAACTCGCGATCGTGCGACACGAAAATCAGCGTGCCTTCGAACTTCTCCAGCGCGATCTGCAGCGATTCGATCGATTCCATGTCCATGTGGTTGGTCGGCTCGTCCATCAGCAGCACGTTGTGGCGGCCGAGCATCAGCTTGCCCCAGATCATACGGCCTTTCTCGCCGCCCGACAGCACCTTGACGTTCTTCTTGATGTCGTCCGCATTGAACAGCAGTCGGCCAAGCGTGCCACGCATCATCTGCTCGTCGTCGCCTTCCTTGCGATACTGGTCGATCCAGTCCGTCAGCGTCTCGTCTTTCGGAAACTCTTCGTACGTGTCCTGCGGCATATAGCCGACGTTCGCGTTTTCGGCCCACTTCACGCTGCCGTGATCCAGATCGAGCGCGCCCTTCAGCGACTTCAAGAGCGTCGTCTTGCCCGCGCCGTTTTCGCCGATGATCGCGATCCGCTCGCCCGGCTGCACGCTCAGGTTGAAGTTCTGGAAGATCGTGCGCTCGTACTTCTTCGTGATGTCTTCCGCGACCACCGCGATGTTGTGCAGCTTCTTCTCGTACTCGAAGCGGATGAACGGATTCTGGCGCGACGACGGCTTGAATTCCTCGATCTTGATCTTGTCGATCATCTTGAGACGGCTGGTGGCCTGACGCGCCTTCGACTTGTTGGCCGAGAAGCGGCGCACGAAGTCCTGCAGATCGGCCACGCGCTCCTTGGCCTTCTGGTTGGCCGCCTGCTGACGCTCGCGCGCCTGGGTGGAAGCCAGCATGTAGTCGTCGTAGTTGCCCGGCCAGACCTTCAGCGTGCCGTAATCCATGTCCGCCATGTGCGTGCAGACCTGGTTCAGGAAGTGTCGATCGTGGGAGATGATGATCATCGTCGAGTTGTACTGGTTGAGCACGTCTTCCAGCCAACGGATCGAGTTGATGTCGAGGTTGTTGGTCGGCTCGTCCAGCAGCAGCACGTCGGGCTTCGAGAACAGCGCCTGCGCGAGCAGCACGCGCAGCTTCCAGCCTGGCGCCACGTTGCTCATCGGCCCGTTGTGATCGCTGATGTCGATACCGATGCCCAGCAGCAGTTCGCCCGCGCGCGCTTCGGCCGTGTAGCCGTCGTATTCGGCGAATTTCGCTTCGAGGTCGGCGGCGCGCATGTAGTCGTCGTCGGTCGCGTCGGGGTTGGCGTAGATCGCGTCGCGCTCGGTCATCGCGGCCCACATTTCGGTGTGGCCCATCATCACGACGTCGAGCACGCGCATGTCTTCGTAGGCGAACTGATCCTGACGCAGCTTGCCCAGACGGATGTTCGGTTCGAGCATCACGTTGCCGGACGACGGTTCGAGGTCGCTGCCCAAAATCTTCATGAAGGTCGACTTGCCGCAGCCGTTGGCGCCGATCAGGCCATAGCGGTTGCCTTCGCCGAACTTGACCGAGATGTTCTCGAAGAGGGGCTTGGGCCCGAATTGCATGGTGATATTGGCGGTAGACAGCACGGCGCGTCCTTTTGAATGGGGTACGACGAAAAACCTGAGATTTTAACAGCTTTTAGCGGTGTTTTGAGCCGCCGAGGCGCGATCCGGGCGCGCCTCGGCGTGCCTACGCCTAAGGTAACCGGACCAAAAAACAACGGGGCGCGGCCTCGAGAGCCGCGCCCCGCGCGCGATTCCGCTCAGGTCCGCTCGACGATATACGCCTTCACCACAGCCGCCTCTGCCGGGACGATATCGAACCTTTGTGGCAGTTTTTCAAGTCCCGCGAACGCCGCCGGACGCTCCGGCTCGCGATTGAGCGCCTCGCGGATCGTTTCGCCGAATTTGATCGGCTGCGCGGTTTCGAGGACGATCATCGGCACGCCGGGCTTCAGATTCTCGCGCGCGACCTTCACGCCGTCGGCGGTGTGCGTGTCGATCATCGTGTCGTAGCGTTCGAACACGTCGCGGATCGTCTTCACGCGGTCGTCGTGATCGCTGCGGCCCGACACGAAGCCGAATTCCTTCACGCGCGCGAAATCGCCGCTCGCCATCAGGTCGAAACCGCCCTTCTCCTCGACGTCGCGGAACAGTTGCAGCACGCGCGCCGGATCGCGGCCGAGCAGGTCGTACACGAAGCGCTCGAAGTTCGACGCCTTAGAGATATCCATGCTCGGGCTGGTCGTGTGATACGTCTCCGCTGCCCCGCGCACGCGATACACGCCGGTCCTGAAAAACTCGTCGAGCACGTCGTTTTCATTGGTCGCGACGACGAGCTGATCGATCGGCAGACCCATCATGCGCGCGATATGCCCCGCGCACACATTGCCGAAATTGCCCGACGGCACCGTGAACGACACGCGTTCGTCGTTGCTCTTCGTCGCGGCGAAATAGCCCTTGAAGTAGTACACGACCTGCGCCACGACGCGCGCCCAGTTGATCGAATTGACCGTGCCGATCTTGTGCTTCGCCTTGTAGGCGTGATCGTTCGACACCGCTTTCACGATGTCCTGGCAATGATCGAAATTGCCCTCGACCGCCAGATTGAAGATGTTCGGATCCTGCAGCGAGAACATCTGCGCGGTCTGGAACGCGCTCATCTTCTTGTGCGGCGACAGCATGAACACGCGCACGCCGGTCTTGCCGCGCATCGCGTATTCGGCGGCGCTGCCGGTATCGCCCGACGTCGCGCCGAGGATGTTCAGCGTCTCGCCGTGCTTCGCCAGCGCGTACTCGAACAGATTGCCGAGCAGTTGCATCGCCATGTCCTTGAAGGCGAGCGTCGGGCCGTTCGACAGTTCAAGCAGCGAGATCGGCGTGCCGTTCTCGACGCCGAGCGTCTTGAGCGGCGTGATCTGCGAGGCGCTTTCTTCGTGGCGCACGTTGCTGTAGACCTGCGCCGTATACGTCTTGCGCGTCAGCGAGCGCAGGTCTTCGGCGGGAATGTCGTCGCTGAATTTGGACAGCACTTCGAACGCGAGGTCCGCGTAGGACAGCGTGCGCCAGCGCACGAGTTCGTCGGCGGATACGCGCGGATACTCGTTCGGCAAATACAGGCCGCCATCCTTGGCGAGACCGCCGAGCAGGATGTCGGAAAACGTGTGGCGCTCGTTGGAGCCTGCGCCGCGCGTCGAGATGTAGTTCATGTCGCTTGACCGTCCTGGGTTAGTTCAGTGCCGCCATGCGCAGCTTCGTCACCTTCGAGACCACCGTGGAAAGCGCTTCGATTTCGGCGATGGCCGCGTTCGCGTTCTTTTCCAGCGTCTCGTGCGTGATGAGGATGATGTCCGTCTCGCCCTTGTTCGCGCCGCCGACTTCTTCCGATTCCTTCTGCAAAAGAGCATCGATGGAGATGCCCTTCTCGGCGAGAATGCGCGTGATGTTGGCGAGCACGCCCGTCACGTCCGCGACGCGCAGACGCAGGTAATAGCCGCTCGTCACGTCGTCGATCGGCAGGATCGGCGTGTTCGACAACGCGTCCGGCTGGAACGCCAGATGCGGCACGCGATGCTCCGGATCCGCCGTATGCAGACGCGTCACGTCGACGAGATCGGCGACGACCGCCGACGCCGTCGGTTCCGCGCCCGCGCCCTTGCCGTAGTACAGCGTGGTGCCGACCGCGTCGCCGTGCACGACGACCGCGTTCATCGCGCCTTCGACGGTCGCCAGCAGACGCTTTTCCGGCACCAGCGTCGGATGCGTGCGCAACTCGATGCCCTTCTCCGTACGCCGCGCGATCCCGAGCAGCTTGATGCGGTAACCGAGGTCTTCCGCGTACTTGATATCGATCGCCGCCAGCTTGCTGATGCCTTCCACATACGCGCGATCGAACTGCACCGGCACGCCGAACGCGATCGCGCTCATGATCGTGACCTTGTGCGCGGCGTCGACGCCTTCGATATCGAAAGTCGGATCGGCTTCGGCATAGCCCAGCTCTTGCGCGGCCTTCAAGGCGGTCGCGAAGTCCAGACCGCGATCGCGCATCTCCGAAAGAATGTAGTTCGTCGTGCCGTTGATGATGCCCGCGATGTACTCGATGCGGTTCGCCGTCAGCCCTTCGCGCAGCGCCTTGATGATCGGAATGCCGCCCGCCACCGCCGCCTCGAACGCGACCATCACGCCCTTGGCGCGCGCCGCCTGGAAAATCTCCGTGCCATGCACGGCGAGCAGCGCCTTGTTGGCCGTCACCACATGCTTGCCGTTGGCGATCGCCCGCAGCACGAGATCGCGCGCGAAGCCGGTGCCGCCGATCATCTCGCACACGATGTCGATGGAAGGATCGTCGACGACCGCGCCGAAGTCGTCCGTCACCGCGATGCCTTCGTCCTTCGCGACCTGCGCCTTCGACGGCATGCGCACCGCAACCCGCGAAATTTCGATGCCGCGACCCGCGCGTCGTTTGATTTCTTCCTGGTTGCGGCGCAGCACCGTGAAGGTGCCGCTGCCCACCGTGCCGAAGCCCAAGAGTCCTACTTTGATCGGTTCCATGCAGCGTGCTTCTATAAAAGAGAATTAAGCGGAATGTCGTTTGCGATAGCCGTCGAGGAACCGCGCGATGCGGTTGATCGAATCCGCGAGATCGTCGAGGTTCGGCAGGAACACGACGCGGAAGTGATCCGGCGTCGGCCAGTTGAAGCCGGTGCCCTGCACGAGCAGCGTGCGCTCTTCGAGCAGCAGATCGGTGATGAACTGCTGGTCGTCCTGAATCGGATAAATCTTCGGATCGAGCTTCGGGAACATGTAGAGCGCCGCCTGCGGCTTTACGCACGAGACGCCCGGAATGGCCGTGAGCATGTCATACGCAAGTTCGCGCTGCTTGTAGAGGCGTCCGCCTGGCACGATCAGATCGTTGATGCTCTGATAGCCGCCGAGCGCCGTCTGAATCGCGTATTGGCCGGGGACGTTGGGGCACAGGCGCATCGACGCGAGAATGCCGAGCCCTTCGAGATAATCCTTCGCGCGGCGGCGGTTTTCTTCGATGAGACCGGAAATCGCCATCCAGCCGGCACGATAACCGCACGAACGGTAGCTTTTCGACAGACTGTTGAACGTGACGGTGAGCACGTCCTCCGAGAGCGCGGCCATCGACGTATGCTCTTTTCCGTCGTAGACGATCTTGTCGTAGACCTCGTCGGCGAAGATGATCAGGCCGTGCGTGCGCGCGATCGCAATCAGCTCGCGCAGCAGTTCGTCCGAGTACAGCGCGCCGGTCGGGTTGTTCGGGTTGATGACGACGAGCGCCTTGGTGTTCGGCGTGATCTTCGCGCGGATGTCGTTGAGATCGGGCATCCAGCCGTTGCTTTCGTCGCACATGTAATGCACGGGCGTCCCCGCCGACAGACTGACGGCCGCCGTCCACAGCGGATAATCCGGCGCCGGCAGCAGCACTTCGTCGCCGTCGTTGAGCAGCGCCTGCATCGCCATGACGATCAGTTCCGACGCGCCGTTGCCGATGAAAATATCGTCCAGTTCGACGCCCGCGACGCCCTTCTCCTGCGTGTAATGCATGATCGCCTTGCGCGCGGCGAACACGCCTTTCGAATCCGAGTAGCCCGACGAGCCGGGCAGATTGCGGATCATGTCCTGAATGATCTCGTCCGGCGCCTCGAAGCCGAACGCCGCCAGATTGCCGATATTCAGCTTGATGATGCGATGGCCTTCTTCCTCGAGACGCTTGGCGTGTTCGAGCACGGGCCCGCGAATGTCGTAGCAGACGTTTTGCAGCTTGTTGGATTTGAGAATCGGTTTCACGGCTGACTCTGGAGATGGCGACGGAAGAAAAGCGTTATTCGAATTCGGTCGATGCGGGCGATCGAGGCGCGCCGGGCAAGGCGGCGACTCCCGCGCACCGCCCGAAAGTATCGGCGAAAGGCGCCGAACAGGCAAAAGGAGTGTTGCTGCACCGTGCCGGCGAGCGCCCGGAGATGCCGTATGCGCGCGGGCCCGAACGTTGAGTGCCTCGCCTGGTAAGGCGCGGGCGCGTAAGCCAGTTTTTGACGGCGTTGCGTGCGAGGCGGCTTGTGGCGGCACGCGGGCGCAATCTCGGATTCGGCCTCGCTCGAGTGACGCTCAGCGAACCCGGCGACCGAAAAGTTATAATTTACTGATTATGTCCCGGTTCCGCAATGCACCAAAGGACAGCGCGGGACGCCGCGCGCGGTGCACGGGGCACCCGCGCCGCGTTTGCGCGCCGGGCTCACCTCTTCCCTGCCGGATCACCGTTTTGAAACTTCATCAGGAAGACAACAACGCGCTCAACACGATCACGAGCTACGGAGACGATTTCGTGGCGATCAACCTGCAACGGCACGAAGGCAGCGTCATCGTCATGCCCGATACGCTCGAACAGTGGCCGGTGTCGTCGTTCGATGCCCTCGCGCCCGAGCACTTCGACGCGCTCGTCGCGGCGGCGCCCGAGGTGGTCATTTTCGGCAGCGGGTCGAAACTGCGCTTTCCGCATCCGCGCCTGACCGCGCAACTGGCGAAACACCGCATCGGCATGGAGACGATGGACTTCGGCGCCGCGTGCCGCACCTATAACATCCTGATGTCCGAGGGACGACGCGTGGCGGCGGCGCTGCTGATCGAGGGCTGAGCGCGGAAAACGCGCGCCGGCTAAGGAAACCCTAAGGAAACGCGGGCCACAATCCGGCTCCCGTCGGCCGTGCGCGTGATGCGCGCCGTGGCGGGATCCGCGCGGGTGTGCCCCATTTTGACGTATTCGGTCCGGGCGTGCGATACACTCCCGCGCGGCAGAGTCGGCGGGCGTGCCGCCGGACTTCATTCACTAGGCTGCTTTCCGGGCGCGGCGACCCGCGGACGGCATCGCCGTGCCATTTCGTAATAACAGCGCCGCGTCGCGGCATCGGATAGGTCGACTTCATGAACGATACGCCTTCGCGGCTACCGCTCACACGTCTCTCGCTCATTCTTCTGGTTCTCGCCCTCGCGGCCGTCTGGTTCATCCCGCTCGGCTGGCGTCATCTCGTGCCGAGCGACGAAGGCCGTTACGCCGAAATGGCGCGTGAGATGTTCGTCACCGGCGACTGGATCACGCCGCGTTACAACGGCTACAAGTATTTCGAGAAACCGCCCCTGCAGACCTGGGCGAACGCGCTGACCTTCGCGTGGTTCGGCATCGGCGAATGGCAGGCGCGGCTCTATACGGCGCTGACGGGCTTCGCGGGCGTCCTGCTGCTGGGCTATACCGGCACGCGCGTGTTCAACGCGATGACCGGTTTCGCGGCCGCGGTGATCCTCGCGACCTGCCCGTACTGGAACCTGATGGGCCACTTCAACACGCTCGACATGGCCCTGTCGTTCTGGATGGAGCTGTCGCTGTGCGCGCTGCTGCTCGCCCAGCGGCCGAACCTGCCGACGCGCCAGGTCCGCCTGTGGATGTGGCTCTGCTGGGCCGCGATGGGCGCGGCGGTGCTCTCGAAAGGCCTCGTCGGCCTGATTCTGCCGGGCCCGGTGCTGGTGCTGTATTCGCTGATCGCGCGCAACTGGGCGCTGTGGAAGCGTCTCTATATCGGCAGCGGGCTGATCGTCTTTCTGATCGTGGCCGCGCCGTGGTTCGTGCTGGTGCAGATGAAGAATCCCGAGTTCTTCAACTTCTTCTTTATCGTCCAGCAGTTCGAGCGTTATCTGACGCCCGCGCAGAATCGTCCCGGCCCGTTCTATTACTTCGTGCCGGTGCTGATCGTCGGTTTTCTGCCGTGGCTGTCGATCGTGTTCCAGAGCATGCGTCACGCGGTGAAAACGCCGCGCCAGCCCAACGGCTTCGCGCCCGTCACGATGCTGCTGGTCTGGTCCGCGTTCATCTTTTTGTTCTTCAGCGCGTCGCATTCCAAGCTGCTTTCCTATACTTTGCCGATCGCGCCGTCGATCGCGCAGGTGATCGGCCTGTATCTGCCGACGCTTGCAAAACCGCAGTACCGCATGCATCTGATCGGCTACGCGGTGTTTCTGATCGCGGCGGCGTTCGGGGTGATTTTCCTCGGCCGCGCGGGCAGCGCGAATACGCCGAATGCGCTGTATCGCGAATATCAGGTGTGGGTGTGGGCGGCGCTGGCGGTCGCTTTCGTGGTGACGATCTTCGCGCTCTGGCTGAATCGGCGCAGCGTGCTGGCGGGCGCGGCGGGACTGGGCGCGGCGTGGCTGCTGCTGGGCACCATCGCTGGAACCGGGCATGACGTGTTCGGCACGGACAGTTCGGGCGTGAAGCTCGTGCCGGCCGTGAAGGCCGCGATGGCGAAGCTTCCGGCCGACACGCCCTTCTATTCGATCGCCAAGCTGGATCACACCATGCCGTTCTACCTCGATCACACGATGATCATGGTGCAGGAGTCCGACGAGCTGACCTTCGGCGTGCAGACGGAGCCGCAAAAGTGGGTGCCGACCATCGACGAATGGATCAAACGTTGGGATGCGGAACGCTACGCGCTCGCGCTGATGCCACCGTCGCGCTACGACGACCTCGAAAAGCGCCACGTACCGATGCAGCTGATCGCCCGCGACGCCCGCCGCGTGATCGTCGAGAAGCCGCAGCCGTGATCGCGACCCGACCTGCTTCGCACCGAACCGCCGCCGGACAGCACGACCGTTCGTCATCCGGCCACGAAACCAGTATCCTTGAAGAGCACCCACCGAGCGCGCGATGAATCCGATTTCCTTCATTTGCATCATCATCGGCGTTTTGTTGAACGCGGTCGCGCAGTTGCTGCTCAAGGCGGGCGTCAACACGGTCGGGCATTTCGACATCACGCCGGCGAACATTGTGCCGGTCGGTTTCAAGATCGCGACGCAATGGCCCATCATCGGCGGGCTGACGTGTTACGTGTTCAGCGTCGTCGTGTGGATCGTCGGGCTGTCGCGGGTGGACGTGTCCATCGCCTATCCGATGCTCTCGCTCGGCTATGTCGTCAACGCGTTCGCCGCGTGGTATCTGTTCGGCGAGGTGCTCTCGATGCAGCGGCTGATCGGCATCGGCATCATTCTCGTCGGCGTGGCCGTGCTGGCGCGCGGCTGAAGGCACGCCGCCCGCGCGACGCGCAAGCATCACCCGGATCAATTTCAACTTTTGAGCAGAGTGTCCATGACTCAGACTTCGCGGCCGTTCCTGCCCTTCGTCAGGCCTGAAATCGACGAAGAGACCATTCAGGGCGTCGTCGACGTTCTGCGCTCCGGCTGGATCACCACCGGCCCGCAGAATCAGCAGTTCGAAGCCGAATTGTCCGCGTATTTCGGCGGCCGTCCGGTGCGCGCCTTCAACTCCGGCACCTGCACGATGGAAATCGCGCTGCGCATCGCCGGCGTCGGCGTTGGCGACGAAGTCATCACCACGCCGATGACCTGGGTGTCGACCGCCAACGTGATCCTCGAAGTCGGCGCGACGCCGGTTTTCGTCGATATCGATCCGGTCACGCGCAACATCGACCTCGACTTGCTCGAGCGGGCCATCACGCCGAAAACCCGCGCGATCATGCCGGTCTATCTCGCCGGTCTGCCGGTCGACATGGACCGCCTCTACGAGATCGCCCGCGCCCACAAGCTGCGCGTGATCGAGGACGCCGCGCAAGCGGTCGGATCGACGTGGAAAGGCAAGCGCATCGGCTCGTTCGGCGATCTGGTTTCGATCAGCTTTCACGCGAACAAAAACGTGACGTCGATCGAAGGCGGCGCGCTCGTCATGAACAACGAGGGCGAAGCCGAACTGGCGCGCAAGTATCGTCTGCAAGGCATCACGCGCACGGGCCTGGACGGCATGGACTGCGACGTGCTCGGCGGCAAGTACAACCTGACCGATGTCGCCGCGCGCGTCGGCCTGGGCCAGTTGAAGCACATCGAGCGCTTCACGCAGAAACGCCGCGAACTGGCGCGCGCCTATTTCGACGCGTTCGAAGGCGGTGCGGCCGTGAAGTTGGGCGTCGGTCTGCCGCTCGACAATTTCACGGACAGCAACTGGCACATGTTCCAGATCGCGCTGCCGCTCGACCGGCTGAATCTCACGCGCGCGGAGTTCATGGAGCAACTGAAGGAGCGCGGCATCGGCACGGGCGTGCACTATCCGGCGCTGCATCTGTTCTCGCTGTATCGCGCGCGCGGGTTCAAGGAAGGCATGTTCCCGCATGCGGAGACGCTCGGCGCATCGACCGTTACGCTGCCGCTGTTCACGCTCATGACGACGGACGACGTCGCGCGCGTGGTCGACGCCATCGACGAGATTTGCTGACAATACGGCCATACTGGCTAAACCGCATCGGCTAAATCACAGGACATTCAGCGCAACATGAGTCATTTGGATACTCCGGCGACGGGCCCCGAGCTTTCGGTCATCATCCCCGTCTACAACGAAGAGGACGGCCTGGACGCCCTCTTCGCCCGCCTGTACCCGGCGCTCGATGCGCTTAAAACGTCGTATGAAGTGATCTTCATCAACGACGGCAGCCGCGACAAATCGGCCGCGCTGCTGGCCCGGCAATTTCACGTTCGCCCGGACACCACGCGCGTGATTCTGCTGAACGGCAACTATGGCCAGCATATGGCGATTCTCGCGGGCTTCGAGCAGTCGCGCGGCGAAATCGTCGTGACGCTCGACGCCGATCTGCAGAATCCGCCCGAGGAAATCGGCAAGCTGGTCACGAAGATGCGCGAAGGCTACGACTACGTGGGCACGATTCGTCAGCAGCGGCAGGACAGCCTGTGGCGCAAGAAGGCATCGCGCGCGATGAACCGTCTGCGCGAGCGCATCACCAAGATCCGCATGACGGATCAGGGCTGCATGCTGCGCGCGTACAGCCGGCACATCATCGACACGATCAACCGCTGCGGCGAGATCAACACCTTCATTCCGGCGCTCGCGTACACGTTCGCGCAGAACCCGATCGAAGTGGACGTCGCGCACGAAGAGCGTTTCGCGGGGGAATCGAAGTATTCGCTGTATAGCCTAATTCGCCTGAATTTCGACCTCGTGACGGGCTTTTCCGTCGTGCCGCTGCAATGGCTGTCGTTCATCGGCGTGATTCTCTCGGTCAGCTCGGCGGCGTTGTTCCTGCTGCTGCTGATTCGCCGCTTCATGTTCGGCGCGGAAGTTCAGGGTGTGTTCACGCTGTTCGCCATCACGTTTTTCATGCTCGGCGTGATCATCTTCGCGCTCGGGCTGCTCGGCGAATACATCGGACGCATTTATCAGCAGGTGCGCGCGCGTCCGCGTTATCTGGTGCAGACGATCCTCGAACAGCGCGACGGCCTGTCGGTCGCGACCAAGCCGCTGCAGGACACGGTGCAGCAAGTGGCCGTGGTCGTCACCCGCGAGGACGACAGCCGATGAAACCGCGCGCCGTCGTCTTCGCCTACCACAACGTCGGCGTGCGCTGCCTGCAGGTGCTGCTGGCGCGCGGCGTCGATGTCGCGCTGGTCGTCACGCACGAGGACAGCGCGAGCGAGAACATCTGGTTCGGCAGCGTCGCGCAGGTCGCGGCGGAGCATGGCATCGAGACCATCATGCCGGCCGATCCGAAAGCGTCGGAGTTGCAGGCGAAAATCGCGAGCATCGGGCCGGACTTCATCTTCTCGTTCTATTACCGGCATATGCTGCCGGTCTCGCTGCTCGCGCTCGCCCGGCGCGGCGCGTACAACATGCACGGCTCGCTGCTGCCGAAGTATCGCGGACGCGTGCCGACCAACTGGGCGGTGATCAACGGCGAAACCGAATCCGGCGCGACGCTGCACGAAATGCTCGCCAAGCCGGACGCCGGCGCGATCGTCGCCCAGACGCCGGTGCCGATCCTCCCCGACGATACAGCGGCGATGGTCTTCGACAAGACCGTTGTCGCGGCCGAACAGACGCTGTGGCGCGTGCTGCCCGCCCTGCTCGCGGGCGAAGCGCCGCGCCTGCCCAACGACCTCGCCGCCGGCAGCTACTACGGTGGCCGCAAGCCGGAAGACGGCCGCATCGACTGGTCGCAGTCCGCGCCGCGTGTGTACAACCTGATTCGCGCCGTCGCGCCGCCGTATCCGGGCGCGTTCACGGATATCGATAGCAACCGCTTTATCGTTGCGCGCGCGCGGCTCGTGCCCGAAACGGGCGCGCCCGGCATTTCGGCCGAAAGGCTCGGTGATCTGCGCCGTTTGCCCATCGGCCTGAGCGTGGCGGATAATGCGCTGTTTGGCGTCTGCGGCAATGGCCGCGTCATCGCCATCCACGAATTGCGTCATCGGGTCTTGAATGCCGACGCGCAACCCGTGGGTGAAGAGCGCGCCGTCGATCCCGCCGAATTCGGCCGAATCATTCAATCCTCTCGTCATTCATGAAAAAAGTTCTGATCCTCGGTGTGAACGGTTTCATCGGCCATCACCTGTCCAAGCGCATCCTCGAAACGACCGACTGGGAAGTGTTCGGGATGGATATGCAAACCGATCGCCTGGGCGACCTCGCGAATCACGAGCGGATGCACTTCTTCGAAGGCGACATCACCATCAACAAGGAGTGGGTCGAGTATCACATCAAGAAGTGCGATGTGATCCTGCCGCTGGTCGCCATCGCGACGCCCGCGACTTACGTGAAGCAGCCGCTGCGCGTGTTCGAACTCGACTTCGAGGCGAACCTGCCCATCGTGCGTTCGGCGGTGAAGTACAACAAGCATCTGGTGTTTCCGTCGACGTCCGAGGTGTACGGCATGTGCACCGACGAGCAGTTCGACCCGGAAAACTCCACGCTCTCCTACGGCCCCATCAACAAGCCGCGCTGGATCTACGCGTGCTCGAAGCAGCTGATGGACCGCGTGATCTGGGGCTACGGCATGGAAGGCCTGAACTTCACGCTGTTCCGCCCGTTCAACTGGATCGGCCCGGGCCTCGACTCGATCTACACCGCGAAGGAAGGTTCGTCGCGCGTGGTGACACAGTTCCTCGGCCATATCGTGCGCGGCGAGAACATCAGCCTCGTGGATGGCGGCGCGCAAAAGCGTGCGTTCACGGACATCGACGACGGCATCGGCGCGCTGATGAAGATCATCGAGAACAAGGACGGCATGGCGTCGGGCAAGATCTATAACATCGGCAATCCTAAGAATAATTTCTCGGTGCGCGAACTCGCCAACATGATGCTCAAGCTGGCGAACGAATATCCCGAATACGCCGACACCGCGAAGCAAGTGCAACTGGTCGAAACCTCGTCGGGCGCGTACTACGGCAGCGGTTATCAGGACGTGCAGAACCGCGTGCCAAAAATCGACAACACGATGCAGGAACTCTCGTGGGCGCCCAAAGCCACGATGGACGACGCGCTGCGCAAGATCTTCGAAGCGTATCGCGATCACGTCGGCGAAGCCCGCAAGCTCGTCGAGCAGTCGTAAGAGGCGCGCGTGGCCCGCATCGTCCTCAAGATCGACGTCGATACGCTGCGCGGCACGCGCGAAGGCGTGCCGAACCTCGCACGTATTTTCGACAAGTACAGCGCGCGCGCGACCTTCCTCTTCAGCCTCGGCCCGGATCACACCGGCTGGGCACTGCGGCGCGTGTTTCGCCCCGGCTTTCTGAAGAAGGTGTCGCGCACGTCGGTGGTCGAGCATTACGGCATCAGGCAACTGATGTACGGCGTGCTCTTGTCGGGGCCGGATATCGGCCGCGAAACAAAGTCCGAGATGCGCGCCATCCACGAGGCCGGCTTCGAATGCGGCATCCATACGTGGGATCACGTCTACTGGCAGGACAACGTGCGCGCGCGCGATCGCGACTGGACCGTCGCGCAGATGAAGCAGAGCCATGCGCGTTTCGTCGAGGTGTTCGGCGCGCCGCCGGTCACGCACGGCGCGGCCGGCTGGCAAATGAACGGCCACGCGTTCGAGCAGATCGACGCGTGGGGCATGCGCTACGCATCCGACGGGCGCGGCCACACGCCGTATATTCCCGTGCTCGACGGCCGCACGCTGAATCACGTGCAGATGCCAACCACGCTGCCGACGCTCGATGAAATCCTCGGCGTCGACGGCATCGACGAAAGCAATGTCGCCGCGCATCTGCTTAAGCGCACGGCGAACAATCCGCACGATCAGGTCTTCACGCTGCACGCCGAACTCGAAGGCCAGAAGCTCGCGCCCGTGTTCGAGCAACTGCTCGCCGGCTGGCGCGCGCAGGGACACAGCTTCGCCACGATGGGCGACTATCATGCGACGCTGGACCGAACGACCCTACCCACGTACCCTGTTACATGGGGCGAGATTCCGGGCCGGTCGGACGAACTGATCGTCCAGCCGGGCTGATTCCTCGGGCCGATTCCCGATTCTCGATTTCCGCCGCTGTCCGGCAATCCGGCCGGCGGCGGACGCGACGCCCCTGCCCACAATCCAGAATAACCGGAGGAAGCTTCGTGCCAGTTGCATCAGCCGCAGTCGATCAGCCCGTTCCCGACTTTACCGCTCCCGCCACCGGCGGCGATTTCACGCTGTCCAGCCTGCGCGGGAAAAAAGTGGTGCTGTTCTTCTATCCGAAGGACAACACGCCCGGCTGCACGCAGGAAAGCCTGCAATTCCGCGATCACTACGAGCAGTTCACGGCCGTCGGCGCGGAAGTGATCGGCATCTCGCGCGACAGCGTGCGATCGCACGACAACTTCAAGGCCAAGCTCGAACTGCCCTACACGCTCGTGTCCGACGCGGACGAAGCCATCTGCACGCTGTTCAACGTCATCAAAATGAAGAAAATGTATGGCAAGGAAGTGCGCGGAATCGAGCGCTCGACCTTTCTTCTCGATGCGAAAGGCGTGCTGCGGCAGGAGTTCCGCGGCATCAAGGTGCCGGGTCACGTCGAGGCGATCGTCGAGGCTGTACAAGCGATTTGATGCACGCTATATTGGTCTGCAATGAGCGCCTGTTCTTCCCATTCCCTAATTCGCCGCGCCCCACGCCGTCTGCCGTGCGGTGCGGTCGGCATGGATCCGGACTACGTGGAACGGGCACGTCGCGGGCGCTCCGAAAAAGCAGTCAGCCGCTGGTTCCGGTAGTCGGAACGGCGGCTTTTTTGTTGGTGTCGCGCGACAGCCGGATTTTTCGGACGGACGTGCGGCGTGACGGACGCAACCTCCAAGGAGCAGATCGAAAAACTTAGGCGACCGGCGTTTTCGACCACGAAGCGCGTCTCCGGGCGCAAACTGCTGAACGCGTACGCTGCGAGGGCGGACGAGCAGGATGCGACAGGCGGCGCACGATATGAACCGATTCCTTTCGAGGGAACACCATGCCTTTGCCTACCGCCCCGGCCAAACTCGGCCATCTCCTTCCGTCTGAAGAGTACAAAGCCAAAGCCAGGCCGTCGAAGCAATCGAAGAAACAGGCTGCCGCAAGTGACGACGACGCGTTCGGCGCCGTCGAAACCGTCGCGGCCGAACGTCCCGCGAACGCGGCGCACACCTTGCGCGCCATCGCGAGCGACGTGCTGACCCAGATTCCCGCCGAAGCGCCGGTCGAAAACGTCGTGCCATCGCCCGCGCCCGGCAGCGTGCCCACGCGCGGCCGAAAATCGAAGCAGACCGTGGCGCTCCTGCAACCCGTGCCGACCGAACGCAAGGAACCGGCGCAGGCGCGCACCGAGCGCGCCGACACGCCCGCGCCTGCCGCGCCCGCCGTCGCCAAGGACACGCGCGCGCAACCGAAGCGCCGTCAGCGCGTGACGCAGGAAGCCGAACTGCGCAAGCTCTTCGTGCTCGACACCAACGTGCTGATGCACGATCCGAGTTCGCTGTTCCGCTTCGAGGAGCACGACGTCTATCTGCCGATGATGACGTTGGAAGAACTCGACAATCACAAGAAGGGCATGTCGGAAGTGGCGCGCAATGCGCGTCAGGTGAGCCGCACGCTCGACGCGCTGGTCGCCAACGCGGGCAAGATGACGGAAGGCATTCCGCTCGCTGCGCAAGGCAACCGCGACGCGCTCGGCCGCCTCTACTTCCAGACCACGCTCACCGATATCGAACCGGTCGAAGGTTTGCCCGTCGGCAAGGCGGACAACCAGATTCTCGGCGTCGTGCGCGCGCTGCAGAAAGAGTGGCAGGATCGTCAGGTCGTGCTGGTGTCGAAAGACATCAACATGCGGATCAAGGCGCATGCGCTCGGACTGCCGGCCGAAGATTACTTCAACGATCAGGTTCTGGAAGACAAGGACCTGCTCTACTCGGGCGTGCGCGCGCTGCCGCAGGATTTCTGGACCAAGCACGCCAAGGGCATGGAAAGCTGGCAGGACACCAAGACCGGCACCACGTATTACCGCGTGACCGGTCCGCTCTGCCCGTCGATGCTCGTCAACGAGTTCGTCTATCTCGAACCGCAGAACGGCGAGCCGTCGTTCCACGCGGTCGTGCGCGAACTGAACGGCAAGACCGCGCTACTGCAGACGCTGCGCGACTACGGGCACCACAAGAACAACGTGTGGGGCATCACGGCGCGCAATCGCGAGCAGAACTTCGCGCTCAACCTGCTGATGAACCCGGAAGTCGATTTCGTCACGCTGCTCGGTCAGGCCGGCACCGGCAAGACGCTGATGGCGCTCGCCGCCGGTCTCGCGCAAGTGCTCGACGACAAGCGCTATAACGAGATCATCGTGACGCGCGCGACGGTTCCGGTCGGCGAGGACATCGGCTTTCTACCGGGCACCGAGGAAGAAAAGATGCAGCCGTGGATGGGCGCATTCGACGACAACCTCGAAGTCCTCCAGAAAACCGACGATGCCGCCGGCGAATGGGGCCGCGCCGCCACGCAGGAACTGATCCGTTCGCGTCTGAAGGTGAAGAGCATGAACTTCATGCGCGGCCGGACCTTCGTCGATAAATACGTGATCATCGACGAGGCGCAGAATCTGACGCCGAAGCAGATGAAAACGCTCGTGACGCGCGCGGGTCCGGGCACGAAGATCATCTGCCTGGGCAATATCGCGCAGATCGACACGCCGTATTTGACGGAAGGCAGTTCCGGCCTGACCTACGTGGTCGATCGCTTCAAGGGCTGGACGCACAGTGGACACGTGACGCTCGCGCGCGGCGAACGTTCGCGACTGGCGGATTACGCGTCCGACATTCTGTAAGCGTCGATTTTCGTTAGAAATCAACGGCCTGGCGGAGCAATCCGTCAGGCCGTTTTTTTGTGCGATCGTTTCGCGCGAGCCACACTTACGACGCGAACTTGAAGTAATTTCTGAAGAAATGTTGCCGCACGTCCGTGCTGCGGGCTAGTATCGAGGCACTGTCCCATCGAGGGCGAGATTTCGCTCGCCTGTGTCAAATGCGTCGAATCTGGCTTCCCTTGCTCGTCACCGTTCTGCTTGCCGCGTGTGATAGCGCGCCGCAGCAGGCGACGCGCAAGCCTTCCGCCAGCACGAACGCAACCCGCACCTACAAACCGCCGCCCGGCTTTCCGACGTTCGTCGATCACAGCATCGGGCGCGAGGAAATTTCGATTCAGGCGATGGCGCTCGTCGGCGTACCGTATCGCTGGGGCGGCAATAATCCGGATGCGGGCTTCGATTGCAGCGGTCTCGTGCGCTATGTCGTCGATCGCGCGGCGTCGGTCGATCTGCCGCGAACGACGGCGGAAATGAGCGGACGCGGCGAATCCATCGAGCCGGATGAAATCGCGCCGGGCGATCTGGTGTTCTTCAACACGACAGGACGGCCACATTCGCATGTGGGCATTTACGTGGGCAAGTTGCGCTTCGTGAACGCGCCGTCGACGGGCGGCACCGTGCGGCTCGATTACCTGATGAATCCCTATTGGGCGAAGCATTTCGACGGCATTCGCCGCGTCGCGCCGCCCAAGTTCGCGCCGACTCCGTTCGATGCACCGACGTATATCGCCTCGCCTGCACCTGCACCTGCGCCAGCGCCTGCTGCGGCTCCGATGACTCCTCCCGCGCCCGCCACCGCCGATGCTTTCGAGCCGCCGCCCTCTTCTTCCTTGTCCGCGGCTCAGCGGCAAGCCAAGGCAGCCGGCGCAAGCGCGCCAGCGACGGCCGCCATCAACGCATCGTCCGATCCGATTCAAGCCGCCGCCGATGCCTTCGAGCCGCCGCCGTCATCGCGCAGCGCCGCGCAGCAGCAGGCGCGCACGGCGCACGACGATCCGCCCGCGCGCGTGATGCGCGCCTCTACGTCGTCGCTGACGCCCGCGCGGCCGGCTGCATCGAACGGCGACGATCCCATCGCCCGCTTCGCCAACGGCAGCAACTGACGTATCGCTCGCCACTCTGCTATCGTGATCGGTCTGGATCATCACGCGTCGACACGGCAGGAGCGAAATTCATGGACCTCGGTCTGGCAGGCAAAGTCGTCCTGATCACGGGCGGCAGCAAGGGAATCGGCTTCGCGTGCGCCAAGGCGTTCGCGGCGGAAGGCGCGAAAGTCGCGATCGTCTCGCGCGATCCGGCCAATCTCGCGCGAGCAACTGGCGAGCGAGGGCCATCATGTTCATCTCGCCCGCGCCGATCTGCACGAAGCCCACAGCGCCAAGGATGTCGTCGAGGAAGCGAGCGCCGCGCTCGGTCCCATCGATATTCTGATCAACAGCGCCGGTGCGGCGCGCCGCTACGATCCCGATTCGCTCGATGCCGCCGCCTTCAAGGCCGCGATGGACGCCAAGTATTTCTCCTACGTCTATCCGCAACAGGTCGTGCTGAAGCGCATGGCCGAGCGCCTGCAAAAGGAGCCGGGCGCGGAACCGGGCGCGATCGTCAATATCATTGGAATGGGCGGGAAAATCGCCAGCGACATTCATATCGCGGGCGGCGCGGCGAATGCGGCGCTGATGTTGAACACGGTCGGGCTCGCGCATCATTACGCCAAGCTCGGCATCCGCATCAACGCGATCAATCCCGGTTCGACGCTGACCGAACGCGTCGAGGAAGCGCTCGGACTCGAGGCGCAGAACGCGATCAGGCGTTGGCCGAGAGTCAGGCGAAGGTGCCGCTCGGGCCTATGCCAAGCCGGAAGAAATCGCCGACGTCGCGCTGTTTTTGGCGAGCCGTCGCGCGAGTTATGTGTCGGGCGCGATCATTCCGATGGACGGCGTGTCGTCGCCGATCATCTGATACGCCTTTAAAGCGAAGCGGGCTCGCGCGATGCGAGCCCGTATGCCGTTACAGGAAGCGGTGGCCGATCCACCAGCCCGCCGCCGCTAGCGCGGCCGATGCGGGAATCGTCAGAATCCACGCCCACACGATATTGCCCGCGACGCCCCAGCGCACCGCGCTGAACTTCTACGTCGCGCCGACGCCGACGATCGCGCCGGTGATGGTGTGCGTCGTCGACACGGGAATGCCGAGGAACGACGCCATAAACAGCGTGAGCACCCCGCCCGTTTCCGCGCAGAAACCGCCGACCGGTTTGAGCTTGGTGATCTTCTGCCCCATCGTCCGTACGATGCGCCAGCCGCCGAACAGCGTGCCGAGACCCATCGACAGATAGCACAGCCGATCACCCAGATCGGCGGCGCATCGGCCGTGGCGGACGCGTAGCCCGTGGCGATCAGCAGCATCCAGATGATGCCGATGGTCTTCTGCGCATCGTTGCCACCGTGGCCAAGCGAATACAGCCCCGCCGACACCAGTTGCAGCCGGCGGAAGCGCCGGTCGACCTTCGAAGGCGGCGTGCGGAAGTACATCCACGACACCAGCAGCATAAAGAACGAACCGAGCACGAAGCCGAGCAACGGCGAGATGAAAATGAACGCAACCGTCTTCATCAGCCCGTCCCAGTTAAGCGAACCCCAGCCGGATTTGGCCAGCGCCGCGCCCACCAGACCGCCGATCAGCGCATGCGATGAGCTCGACGGAATGCCGTAGATCCACGTCACGATATTCCAGCCGATCGCGCCGACCAGCGCGCCGAAGATGACGTAGTGATCGACGATATTCGGGTCGATGGTGCCCTTGCCGACCGTGGCGGCGACCTTCAGGTGAAAAATGAAATACACGATGACGTTGAACGCGGCCGCGAACGCGACCGCCTGTTGCGGCTTGAGCACGCCCGTCGATACGACCGTCGCGATGGAATTGGCGGCGTCGTGAAAGCGGTTCATGAAGTCGAACAGCAGCGCGACGATGACGAGCAGTGAGACCGCCCAGATGGCGAGTTGAATCGAATGCATCGTGGCGTCGGTCAGGCGTTTTCCAGCACGATGCCTTCGATGATGTTGGCAACGTCCTCGCACTTGTCGGTGATCGTCTCCAGCAACTCGTAGATCGCCTTGAGCTTGATGAGCGTCTTGACGTCGTCTTCCTCGCGGAACAGCTTCGACATGGCCGAGCGCAACACGCGGTCGGCGTCGGATTCGAGCCGGTCGATGTCCTCGCAAATCTTCAGGATTTCGCTCGCGCGCTTCATGTCGGCGAGCAGTTCGACCGCCTGCTGCACGCGCTGGCTGGCCGCCGTGCAGATATGCGCGAGCTGGCTCGCCTCCGACGTGACGGCGCGCACGTCGTAAAGCGAAATGGCCGTGGCGACGTCCTCCATCAGATCGAGGATGTCGTCCATCGTGGTGATGAGCTTGTGAATCTCGTCGCGGTCGAGCGGCGTGATGAAAGTCTTGTGCAGCAGATCGATGGTTTCGTGCGTCAGCTTGTCGGCACGCTTTTCGTTCGACTGGACGTTCTGCTTGTGGATTTCTGCTTCGTCGAGGTTATCGATCAGCAGTTCGAGCTCGCTGCTGGCATCGACCAGACACTTCGCATGAGCGTTGAAAATCTCGAAGAATTTGCCCTCGGTGGGCATGACACGACCAAACATGTGAATCCCGAATATTGGGTCAAAACGACGGACATGAAACCATCATATTGTACCCGCGGGCGCCCTTCGATGCGCCGGGTGTCGATGACGCGCGGCAAGGAATGCGACGCCGACTTGACAGCCGCGCGCCGCGATGGGTCGATTCACTCGCTGCCGTAGAAACTCTGCGCGCCGGCGAAATTGTCGAACTTCGTGTATTGGCCGTGGAACGTGAGGCGAACCGGGCCGATCGGACCGTTACGCTGCTTACCGATGATGATTTCCGCCGTGCCCTTGTCCGGGCTGTCGGGGTTGTAGACTTCATCGCGATAGATGAACAGGATCACGTCCGCGTCCTGTTCGATAGCGCCGGATTCGCGCAGATCGGACATGATCGGGCGCTTGTTCGGGCGCTGCTCCAGCCCGCGATTCAACTGCGACAGCGCGATCACCGGCACATCGAGTTCCTTCGCCAGCGACTTGAGCGATCGCGAGATTTCCGAGATTTCTGTCGCGCGGTTTTCTCCCGCGCTGGACGATCCGGACATCAGCTGCAAATAGTCGACGATGATCAGCCCGAGCTTGCCGCACTGACGCGCGAGACGTCGCGCGCGCGAACGCAGTTCCATCGGATTCAGACCACCGGTTTCGTCGATGAAAAGCTGCGCCTCGCTCATTTTCTGCACGGCGTGCGTGAGCTTCGGCCAGTCTTCGTCCGTCAGACGCCCGGTACGCATGCGATGCTGGTCGAGCCGTCCGACCGAGCCGAGCATACGCATGGTCAGTTGCGAGCCCGGCATTTCCATCGAGAACACCGCGACCGGCAAGCCGTACTCGACAGCCACATATTCGCCGATGTTCATCGAAAAAGCCGTCTTACCCATTGACGGCCGCCCTGCCACGATGATCAGCTCGCCGCCGTGCATGCCCGAGGTCATGCGGTCCAGATCGACGAAGCCGGTCGGCGTGCCGGTCACGTCGCTCGGATTGGCCGTGTGATACAGCGTGTCGATCCGCTCGACGACCTGCGTCAGCAGCGGCCCGATTTCGAGAAAGCCCTGCGTGCCGCGCGCGCCGTCTTCCGCGATCGAAAACACACGTGATTCCGCTTCGTCCAGAATCTGGCGAACTTCCTTGCCCTGCGGATTGAAGGCGTCGGCGGAGATTTCATCGGCGACCGATACGAGGCGGCGGAGCACCGCGCGATCGCGCACGATTTCCGCATAACGGCGGATATTCGCGGCGCTCGGCGTGTTCTGCGCCAGCGCGTTCAGGTACGCGAGCCCGCCCACTTCCTCGGCCTTGCCGGCCATGTTGAGGGCTTCGTAGACGGTGATGACGTCGGCCGGACGCGTCGACGCGATCAGCCGGCCGATGTGCTCGTAAATGATGCGATGGTCGTAGCGATAAAAATCGCCTTGCGCCATCACGTCGGCGATGCGGTCCCATGCGGCGTTGTCCAGCAGCAGGCCGCCGATCACCGATTGCTCGGCTTCGATCGAGTGCGGCGGGACTTTCAGCGCATCGAGTTGCGGATCTTTGGACGGAGCGTTCATGGGGTGGAATTATCGATCAATAAGGCGGGCGGGACTACAGTCAGGCAAAAAAAAAATCGGCATAGGGGCGGCCAGCAAGCTGGCCGGTCCCCTGCCACACCACCCTGCCACACCACCCGGCGTGCGGGTCCGCACCGGGCGGTTCGGGAAGTTGAGGTTATGTGAGGCGAGGCATGC
>NZ_LFJJ01000175.1 GCF_001189365.1 Candidatus Burkholderia verschuerenii
TCGGCGAAGTTCCAAACTCCCAGGAAACCATTCAGATCAATATTGCTTCTGGGAGTTCTGGGAAACACGATCTTCCGGCGGCCCCTTGCCACCCTTGACTTCGACTAATTCTGAAGGGCCGACTAAGAATTCGAATCGATATTTACGCGGGACGGAATATTAATGGGAATAGCGCCGTAGAATGCAAAAAAGAGTAGCGGCTATACACCGCAGCGCATTAAAAAGGATTCGAATAAATCGATATTTAAGCCGCTGCGCAAAGGCATTTCAAGCGCACGTAAGCAAACGTTTGAGCGAATTCGAATGGAAAGGGAAACCGAGCGACGGCGCGCCTGACGAGGTTCAGTCACACCGCCTCGCTCGTCGCGAGACGGTGCGCCTCTTTTTTTGCCACTTCTCTCTCAGGTTCTCGCGCTGCCGTTCCGTTGTGACGCACCGCTTGACGGTTGCGCCCGATACGGCGGCTCAATGTGTCGATATTAGCATTTTTTATCAGCTTGATAAGATAATTTACAAACAGGCGACATCGGCCAATGGTATGATCCGGAGCACATTTTTCCAATCTCAGCCGCACTCCACCGAACATCAGCAAGACGCACGCTCATGGCGAAAAAACAGCTAGTCGACGCCTACTTTCGCTTCCTGAATCTTGCCCAGGCAGTTCAGGCGCTGCCTTCCGTCCCTAAACTCGATGCCGCCGAAGAACGCCTCCTCGAAGCGCTCACCGCTGCCTGGCACGCGGGCCGCACGCTGACCGTCACCGAAACGATGGCGCTGTCCGTCGCGGGCGCGCCGGCTACCGTGCATCGCAAGCTCAGTCGTCTGAAGGAACACGGCCTCGTCACGCTGGACGAAAGCGGCGCGGATCAGCGCACCAAGGCCGTCGTGCCGACCAAAAAGGCGCTGGCCTATTTCGAAAAGCTCGCCGCCTGCCTCGAAGAAGCGAACAAGAAGAAATAACGCAGCAGCGCGTCCGTACGCGCTTCGAATCGTCGGGTTATCCTTTTTTCTCCATGAATCGAACGGCCGTGTGCCGTTCTCTTGCGAGGAACCCGAGCGATGGCGCTCAACCGCATCATCGACGCTCACGCATTCGACCGGCGTCGTTTCCTGCTTACGGCGGCGGGCGCGGCGCTCGGTGTATCCATAGCGGATCACGCAGCGTCCGAGCCCGCGATACAACCCATGCACAAACGCCCCATTCCTTCCACGGGCGAAGGCTTGCCCGTCGTCGGTTGCGGCACTTGGCGCACCTTCGATGTCGGCGGTGACGCCGCTCGCCGCCGTGAACTCACCGAAGTGCTGCGCGTGCTGTTCGCGGCAGGCGGATCGGTCATCGATTCGTCGCCGATGTACGGCTCGTCGGAAGCCGTCGCGGGCGCGCTGCTCGCGCAGATGAACGCGCGCGATAAAGCCTTCGTCGCCACCAAAGTGTGGACCGAAGGGCGCGATGCAGGTATCGCGCAAATGGATGCCTCGATGAGCTTCTTCAATCCGAACGCTTCGGCATCGGGCAAGCCCGCGCGCATCGATCTGATGCAGATTCACAACCTCCTCGACTGGCGCACGCAACTCGCCACGCTGCGCGAATGGAAAGCGGCCGGGCGCGTGCGATATATCGGCGTCACGCATTACACATCGAGCGCGTTCAAGCAGGTCGAAACCGTATTGCGCGAGGAACGCCTCGACTTCGTGCAGATCAACTACGCCGCCGACGATCGCGACGCCGAAGCAAGCCTTTTGCCGCTCGCGAAAGACCGTGGCGTCGCCGTGATCGTCAATCAGCCGTTCGGCGGCGGCGCGCTGCTCGCGAGCCTGAAAAATCGTCCGCTGCCGGGCTTTGCGCAGGAAATCGGCTGCACCAGCTGGGCACAGCTTCTGCTCAAATTCGTGTTGTCCAACCCCGCCGTGACGTGCGTGATTCCGGGCACGGGACGGCGCGAATACATGATCGACAACGTACGCGCGGGAATCGACGACTATCCGGATACGGCCTTGCGCAAGCGTATCGCCAATGCCGTCGCCTAACGTCGTCACGCGCATTCGGAGGGTTTCGTCATGAGCGATCCGTTCAATCTTCAACGCTTCGTCGATGCGCAGGAAAGCGTGATCGACGATGTGCGCGCGGAACTCACCGCAGGCCGCAAGCGCACGCATTGGATGTGGTTCGTGTTCCCGCAAATCGCCGGACTCGGTCACAGCGAAATGGCCCGGCGCTACGCGATTCAATCGCTTGGGGAAGCGCGCGCGTATCTCGATCATGCGCTGCTCGGCGCGCGACTCGTGGAACTCACGCGCATCCTCAACGGCCTGCATAATGCGCGGGCGAAAACCGTCTTCGGCTATCCCGACGACATGAAATTCCATTCGTCGATGACGCTATTTGCGCAAGCCGCTTCCGAACCCGCCATATTCGACGAAGCGCTAAGAAAATATTTCGACGGCCAACCCGACGACGCAACACTCGCGCGTCTGCAATAAAGAAATGGGCACGCGCGTTGCGCTAAGTAACGCACGCCAACCATCGGAGCAAACGCCATGCGCCACGCGCTCAAACTGCACGATCACGTCAAATGGTCGACGCCGCAAGGCGACACGATCGGCCATATCGTGCGCGTCATTACTTCGCATACGCAACTCGATGGCCACACGGTCAGCGCATCCAAAGACGAGCCGCATTACGAGGTGGAAAGCGATAAAAGCGGCAAGCGCGCCGTGCACAAAGGCGATGCGCTAAAGAAAGTCTCGCACTAAAGCCTCGTCATGAGATCGACACGATTTCTGCAAAATGCATGGGAAACGGTCAAACTGCAGGCGCGCCTGATTTGCGCCTTAAACAATCCTTAGTCAAAACCGGTTGCTCAAATCTTTTGAGGAATAAATATGAACTCGAAGCTCGTGGCTCAAATCGTCGTCTCGTCCGCGCTGGTGCTCGGATCGACCGCTTCGTTCGCGCAGGTCGCGGGCGCGCAGCCGCTCGGCGTGTCCGTCGAAGTATCGACGGCGATCATCAACGGATGGAGCGTCAAGAAGTCGATTCTGGGCAAGCCCGTCGTCAACGACGAAGGCCAGAAAGTCGGCACCATCCGCGACATCATCGTGGCGCCGGACAAGTCGGTGTCGTTCGCGATCATCGGCGCGAATCAGTTCCTCGGCGTGAAGCATCACGACGTCGCGATTCCCGTCGAACAGCTCGATGTGAAGAACGGCCAACTGGTGCTGGCAGGCGCGACCAAGGATGCCATCAAGGCGCTGCCGGAGTTTCAGTACACGAAGGTCAAGGCAGCGCCGGTTTCGCGCGCGGACTTCGATCATCATTGAGCGGCGTCATACGCGCTTGAACGGCAAAAAGGCGGCGCACGCATTGCGCGCCGCCTTTTTCACACACACCGCATTCAGCAGGCTACGTTCAGAACGTGCTCCAGCCTTCCGCGCTCACCGCCACCGGGCGGCTGACCGCAACGGGCGCGGGCGCCGGTTCCGGACGACTGCGCGCACGCTCGGCCGCCGGCAGAATGCGCGGTTTGTATGCAAAATCCACTGCGCCTTCGATCGCGAAGAACGACACGACTTCGTTCATGCGGCGACCCTGCTCTTCGAGCGCCTGCGATGCCGCCGCCGCTTCTTCCACCAGCGCCGCGTTCTGCTGCGTCACTTCGTCCATCTGCGTGATGGCGAGATTCACCTGCTCGATGCCGCGTCCCTGTTCCGACGACGCTGCCGCGATCTCTTCCATGATGTCGGTCACGCGCGCGACCGCCTGCGTCACTTCGGCCATCGTGGTGCCGGCGTCGCTTGCGAGCATCGCGCCGTCGCGCACTTTCTCGACCGATGCCGCGATCAGTTCCTTGATCTCCTTGGCCGCCGTCGACGAACGCTGCGCCAGGCTGCGCACTTCGCTCGCCACGACCGCGAAGCCGCGGCCTTGTTCGCCGGCGCGCGCCGCTTCCACGGCCGCGTTGAGCGCGAGAATGTTGGTTTGGAACGCGATGCCTTCGATCATGCCGGTGATTTCCGCGATCTTGCTCGAGCTGTCGCTGATGCCGTGCATCGTGTCGACCACGCGGCTCACGACGGCGCTGCCCTTCTTCGCGACATCCGATGCGTTCGACGCCAGCGTGCTCGCCTGCTGCGCGTTATCGGCGTTCTGACGAACCGTCGAGGTCAGCTGCTCCATGCTCGCCGCCGTTTCCTGCTGCGACGCGGCTTGTTCTTCGGTGCGCTGGCTCAGGTCGGTATTGCCGGTCGCGAGTTCCTGCGCCGCGCCGCCCAGCACGCCGCTGGACTCACGCACACGGCTCACGGTTTCCGTCAGACGATCGTTCATCTCGGCGAGCGCACGCAGCAGATCGCCGGTTTCGTCCTTCGTATCGGCGACGATGCGGCTGCGCAGATCGCCACGCGCCACCGTCTGCGCGATGCTCACCGCCACGCCCAGCGGCGTCGTGATCGAACGCGTCACCGCGATGCCCGCCACCACCGCGAACGCGGCGGCGAACACGCACAGCGCGATCAGCATGTTGCGTTGCAATTCGTACTGCGCCTGATACTCGCTCACGATTTCGTCGCGACGGGTACGCGTGTAGTCCGCGTAGTCGTCGGTCGCCTTCACGAGGCGCGCCAGCAGCGGACGGCACTCGTCGTCCATCTTGGCGATGGCCTAATCGTGCTTGCCCGCCAGCGCGAGACCGACGATATCGGTCGCGACCGGACCGTACAGCGTCTCGACGCGCGCCATATCGGCGACGAGGCCTTTCGCCTTGTCGCTCGTGTCGGCGGCGGACGCGATCATCGACTGAAGCTGCTTGAGACGCGCCTGCACGTCTTCGTGCGCGCGCGTCACCTCGGCCTTCTCGAGTTCGAGGTCGGCGGGCTTGGTCACGAGCACGAGATTGCGAGCCGCGATCGCACGGCGATCCACCGCCGTGCGAATCTGCCCCGCCACATCGGCGCGCGCGTTGATGCCGTTCACGTAATGCGCGAAGCCGTCAGTCGCCGCGAACAAAGCGTGCAACGACATGCCGGCCACGAGGACGACCAGCACGGCGAGCATGCCGAAACCGGCGATCAGCTTGTTTTTGATCGTGATGTTTCTCAGGTTCATTTTTTAGGTTCTCTCAGGTCCGTCGCGGGACTGTTGGCGCCATTGGTGGCCGCGCTCTGCTCTCGGCTGGTGCTCTCGAATTCATGCGCGAACGTTTGCCCTCGTTGGGGCCTTGCGCTCATGTTTGTTGATTACGGCCCGGCGCTCGCACCTCTGAAGGGTGAAGCACGCAAAAAGTCCCGATTTTGTCCACCGCAGGCGAAATGGTTACCGAATTGGTTAAAAATTGCCTGTTCAGGTTCAGTCGATGGGCGATACTGAACGCTCGTACCCGATTTTTTGGATCCCTATGCCGACCTTGCTCGATCACCGCACGCCCGAGTTCGACGCCGCGCTGGCGTCGCTGCCGCCGACTCCCGCCGGCAATCCCGCTCACGACGAAACTTACTGGGACGCGGTGCGCGGCCTGTATAAACAGTCTGATGCGGCGATCAATCTGGAAAACGGCTTTTGGGGCGCGATGACCGAACCGGTCAAGGCGATGTTTCGCGACTGGACCGATCGCGTGAACACCGAAACGACGCTGCTGATTCGCCGGCAATGGCAGACGCTGCACACCGGCTTGCGCGAGCGACTGGCGATGGAAATGGGCTGCGGCGTCGAGGAAATCGAGCTGGTGCGCAATGCGACCGAGGCACTGCTGGCGCTGATCAGCGGCTACAACCGCCTCTCGCCCGGCGATACCGTGCTCTACAGCGACCTCGATTACTCCTGCGGCCGGGACGCGATGGAATGGCTGCGCGAGCGGCGCGGCGTCACGCCGGTGCGAATCACGATTCCCGAACCCGCCACGCACGAATCCGTCATGCCCACCTACGCGGCCGCGTTGCGGGCGCATCCGCGCACGCGGCTCGTCCTGGTATCGCACGTGTGCTTCGCAACCGGGCTGGTGATGCCCGTCGCGGAGATTTCGGCGCTCGCGCAGGAAGCGGGCGCGGACGTGATCGTCGATGCCGCGCATTCGTGGGGCATGATCGACTTCGATTTGCCCGATCTGAACGCGCCCTTTGCCGCGCTGAATCTGCACAAGTGGATCGGCGCACCGCTCGGCTGCGGCGCGATCTATATCCGTGGCGGGTGGCTCGATGCCATCGACCGTTATCTCGGCGACCGCACCTGGAGCGCCGACGATATCCGTTCGCGCGTGCATACCGGATCGCCGAATTTCGCGGCGTGGCTGACCATCCCGGCGGCGCTGGACGTGCATCGGCGGATCGGCGCGGCGGCCAAGCATGCGCGGCTGCGGGCGCTGCGCGACGCGTGGGCGGAACCGGCGCGCGCGCTGCCGGGCGTGCAGATCCTGACGCCGTCCGATCCGGCGATGACCGCGGGCATCACCGCGTTCCGGCTGAATGGCCGCGCCGACAAGGCCGGTTGCGACGCCATCGTCGATGCGCTGATGCAGCGCTTCGGCGTGTTCACCGTGACGCGGCCCAGTGCCGACGCGGGCGAAGTCGTGCGCGTGACGCCCGCGCTGTTCTCGCGCATGTCGGACGCGGCGCGTTTGCTCGAAGGCATCGAAACGCTGGCGCGCGAGATGAAATGAAGGCGCGCTAACCCGCCACGGCGGGCCGCGCGTCCAGTTGCTCAATCAGTTCGCCGAGCACGTCCGAGCAGCGCGCCTCGACCTTGAGCGCCAGCAACGCGTCCGCCCGCGTCTTGCCTATATTCACCGCCGCGATCGGCTTGCCGCTCTTCGCGGCCCATTCGCAGAAGCGATAGCCGGAATACACCATCAGCGACGAACCGAGCACGAGCATCGCGTCGGCGGCGTCAAGCGAGCGCGCCGCGTCCTGCACGAGTTCGCGCGGCACGCTTTCGCCGAAAAACACCACGTCCGGCTTCAGCACGCCGCCGCAGCGCGTGCAGCCGGGCACGTCGAAGGCATCGAAATCGAGATGTTCGATGTTCGCGTCGCCATCGGGCAGATCGGGCGCGGCGTGACCGACGAAGTCCGGATTCATCGCTTCGAGCATGCGTTGCACGGCCGCGCGCGTGTGCAGGCCGTCGACATTTTGCGTCACCAGCCGATGCACCCGCGAGCGCGCCGCCAGCGCTCGCACCGCGTGATGCGCCGCGTTCGGCTCGGCGCCCGCCACCACCGGCCAGCCGATCAGACTGCGCGCCCAGTAACGCCGCCTGGCGTGGTCGGAACCGAGAAAATCCTTCAGCAGAATCGACGCGCGGCCGGTCCGCTGGCCTTCGCGATCGCGATAACACGGAATGCCCGACTCGGTGCTGATGCCCGCGCCCGACAGCACGAACAGCCTCGGATACCGTTCGACGAACTCATGTAGGGAATGCAATTGACGTCCTTTATGCGTATCGCGCCCGTCGCGCGAATCTGTATCCTGAACACTGCTTCCTGAAAATATAGGGGGGAAACGGCCGGTCGTGCTGGCCTGACCAATTTCACAATATACAAACTGGCTTGACCAAATCGCGCGACGTCGCTAGATTGTGCGCTGCCCCCACACCAACGAGACTAGAGAGACACCATGCTGACCGTCATCTGCGAAACGCCCGGAACCCTGAAAGCCGAACAGCGGGACAAACCCGCGCGCGGCAACAACGAAGTCCTGCTGCGCGTGAAGCGCGTCGGCGTGTGCGGGACGGATCTGCATATCTTCACGGGCAATCAGCCGTATCTGTCGTATCCGCGCGTGATGGGGCACGAGTTGTCGGGCGTGATCGAGGAAGCGGATGCCACGAGCGGACTGAAAGCCGGCGACACCGTGTATGTGATGCCGTATTTGTCGTGCGGCAAGTGCATCGCGTGCCGTCAGGGCAAGACCAATTGCTGCGTCAACATTCAGGTGCTGGGCGTGCATCGCGACGGCGCGTTCACCGAATATCTGAATCTGCCCGCGCAGTTCGTGCACAAGGCGGAAGGCGTCACGCTCGATCAGGCCGCGATGGTCGAGTTCCTCGCCATCGGCGCGCATGCGGTGCGCCGCGCCGACGTCAAGCCCGGCCAGCGCGTGCTGGTGGTCGGCACGGGTCCGATCGGCATGGCCGCGATCACGTTTTCGCGGTTGCGCGGCGCGAACGTCACCGCGCTCGATACGCGCGAAGATCGTCTCGCGTTCTGCAAGCGCGAGCTGAAAGTCGACTCGACGGTGCAGATCGGCGAGCACGACAAAGACGAACTGTCGAAGCTGACCAATGGCGAGTTCTTCGATGTCGTGTTCGATGCCACCGGCAATCCGCGCGCGATGGAACGCGGCTTCGAGTTCATCGCGCACGGCGGCAAGTACGTGCTGGTGTCGATCGTGCCGGACCGCATTTCCTTCGCCGATCCCGAATTCCACAAGCGCGAAGCGACGCTGATCGCGAGCCGCAACGCGACGCCCGAGGACTTCGAAACCGTGCGGGCCGCGATGCGCGAAGGTCAGGTCCCGACCGATGCGCTCAACACGCATCGTCTCGCGCTGGGCGACGTGCCCGAGCAATTCTCGTCGCTGCTCGATCCGAAAGCGGGCGTGGTGAAAGCGATCGTCGAGTGCTGAACTAAGGCTTCAATCGGGCCGCGCCTGCTCATGGCGCGCCCGGCCTTGCGCGTCGTGCCACGGCTCGGCGCTTCGGCACCAGATCTCGTATTGCGGCGGATAAAGGCCCGTTTCATCGAAGATACCGGTCGGCACTTCGATTTCGTCCACGCCATCGAAGGCCAGATAGATCGGCGAGCCGCATCGCGGACAATGATGCCGCCGTCCCTGCGCCGAGCTCGCCCACGCGTGGGTTTCACCATCGACCTGCACCGCATCGCGCGGAAAAATCGCATAGACACCGAACGGCGCGCCGTGGATGCGCCGGCACGTCATGCAATGGCACAGGTTCACTTCCTTCGGCGCGGCATTCACGCGCAGACGCACCGCGCCGCACGCGCAGTGCCCTTCGTGCTGGTTCCCGTTGGTCATTAGCTTGCTCCCTGCGACCTTGACGCGCGCGTTCGTGTTTTGCATGCATGATGCAAAACGCCAGCATGCGGCGCCTGCATTCAAAACGCAAAATGCAATCCGGCACGGACGATGGAATTTCAAGCCAAGAAACGCAAAGTGCCCGGGCGAACCGGGCGCTTTGCGTTAAAGCTAAAGCGATTGAAGATCAACGCACGAAATAACCGCGATTTTGCATGCAATCGCTGTAGGCGCGCCAATAGCGGACCATCGGCGGCTCGGGCGGCGGCAGCGGCGGCATTTTCATATCGCCGGAGAGGATTGCATCCGATGCGCCCGATGCCGCCACCGCACCCGACGACGGCATCGCCGCCGATGCGCCGTGCGGCGCGGACGCGCCCGCAGCCATCGTCGCGGATGCCGCGTGCACGCCCTGCGCGCCCGATGCGCCCGCAGCCACCGCCGCGGATGCACCCGATGCCGCGACCGCAGCCGATGCGCCCGACGTCGCGGTAGGCGGCAACGGCGGCGCGACCGGGCTGGGGCTGACCATCACGCGCGGTTCGGCGGACGTGTTCTTGGGCGGCGTTTGCGACTCGCGCGCCATATTCACCTTGGTCGTCTGATTGGCGTAGGCGTAGCAGGCGGCGTTGTCCACGGCTTGCTGGCCGGAGCTCTGGCTACGACCGGGTAAGGTAAGCGGCTGCTGCGCGAACGCGGTGCCACAGGTTGCGAGCAAGGCGAGTCCCGCGAATTTGGAAAGTCTCATTGGCGTACTGATCCCCGATGCGGTTTTATTAATCGTTGCAGCTCGCCCACTTCGCCGGCGCTGACTTAGCGCGCGACGCGGGCGGGACGAATCTGCGCCGGGCCTTTGACAAGGATACCGTGCCTGTGCAGCCGTCCACGCCAGAAACACCCGCATCTTCCGCCAATTTTTCTGGTAGAACGGGCCGGGATGCCCGTTCACGCCATCGACATCAGAATTTCATGCCGACGCCCAGCCCGATCACCCACGGATCGATCTTCAGCGAACCGAGATCCGTGCCGCCCGCCGACGCGCTGGTACGCATCCAGATCTTCTTGATATCCGCGTTGACGAACAGATTGCGCGCCACCTGCACGTCCACGCCCGCCTGCAGCGCCGGACCGAAGCTGCTGCGCTTGATCGACACCGGCGTATCGCCCGCTTTCAGCTTGTCGTTATAAAAGTACGTGTAGTTGAGACCCGCGCCGACGTACGGGCGCACGCGGCCCGCATGATTGAAGTGGTATTGCAGCAGCAAGGTCGGCGGCAACACACCAACGCCGCCCAGATTGCCGATATTCGACGTCACCTGATGACACGACGTGCCGAGAATCAGCTCGACGCCGATGTCGTCGCGAATCATGTACGTGAAGTCCAGTTCCGGCACGAGCGCATTGTTCACGTCCACGCCGAACGTGCCGAGCGCGCCGCCCGCCGATACTTGCGGCTCGATGCTGATCGCGCGCAAGCGCACCAGCCAGTCGTTCGCGTGGATGCCATCGCCGTACGCAGATGCATCGGCGGCATTCGAACCGCTCTCGGCCGCTTGTGCCGCGTTCGCGAAAAGTGCCGCGCAAGCCAGTGCCATCACCCCAATGAGTTTTTTCATTTTGTTCACTCCAACGGAAAGTTGGAATTCTCCTGGGGCGTTCCCTGCACACCTTGACGCGAATCAACGACGCGCGCGCGGTGCCGCTGCGCGACGCGAAAGTTTGCGATCGGACAAGCAAAGCGCGATCGGGTCCGCAGCTTGCTGAAAAACGAGTAAAGCGCAGAACAATGGCGCAAAACAAGGGAGGACGAGATGAGACCCGCAATCCGCGCGCTCGGGCGCACCGCAGTCTTGATGCTGAGCGGCACGCTCGCGATGGTGGCGAACGCCCAGCAACAGCAGAAGCCGAACAAGCTCGAATACGACAGCACGCCGGCCTATCAGGAGCACAACACGACGACGCCCGCCGCCGCGGCAGCAGGCGCAAGCGGTGCGTTGAATACGAAACCGGGCAAGCAATCCGCCGGCAAGCAGCCCACGCCGAATCGCGCGAATGGCCTCGGCATGGATGCCGGCGCGGCCAGCATGGGCAAGAAGCAGTAAGGCTACGACAGGATCAGGCGTCGGCGGATTTGTTCGGCCACGGCCATGTGGAATAGCGCGATGAATCGGCGTCATCGCCGGACGCTTTCGCCTCATCCGATGCATGCGCGGGCGCGGCGCTTTTGACATCGGCGGGCAACTCTTCGCCGAACCACGCGACGTCCTTGCGACGCTCCGCGACATACGCTTTCCAGCCCGACGCGTTGTTGTCGAACAGATCGTGACGCACGGTGTTGGCGATCATCGCGCAATTGAGTTCGGCGTCGAGCAAGGCTTTCGGCCACACGAAGAACGCACCCGACGCGCGACGAATGAAGTCGCGCGACGACATGTCGCCATCGACGAAGCCTAGTAGCGTGAAGCTTGCAAGCGCATCGTTGCCGCGCACGGCAGCAGAAATCGATGTGTATTCGTCAGCGCATTGGCTGAGGCAAAAAACGGTTTCCATGACATCGCCCAGATGCAGCAGCAACGCGCGTCGTTCGTAGGGATCGGATACGCCGGTCTCTCGTTAGAGGGTAGCCACGTTCCCTCTCGGAAACGCGGCCCCCGAAGAACCGTACGTGCGAGTTTCCCCGCATACGGCTCGAGCACGGCACGAAGCATCTCACTGATGCCGGTTGCGCTTGTATCAGCA
>NZ_LFJJ01000176.1 GCF_001189365.1 Candidatus Burkholderia verschuerenii
TTCTTCATCCATGGCCTGATCGGCGCTTTGTCGTCAAGCACTCAAGGTAGGAGCCCGGTGCCTAAATTGGGCACGCCGGGATCTGTGCGGGGGGTGTTCAGTAATGGACATCCCTACCGCAATCGGCCGAAGGTCAGTTGCTGACCCTTGTACGAGAGTTCGACCCACGCCTGACGGCCGAACAGACGCGTGGTCGTCGTCGCGTTCGCGCCGATGCCCCTCGTCGAATTGCCGAGCGTGCCGTCGTTGACGTTGAAGCCATCTTCCAAGGTGAAGATCGCCTTCAGTCCGCCGCCGAGGTCTTCGACGCCCTTCATGCCCCAGCGCGAGCCGGAAAGATTACCGGATGTCTCGCGCGTCACCCCGCCGCCAGCAGTCGTATTGTTGATATGTTCGATGCCCACGTCGACGATGCCGTAAAGCGTCACGCTGCTTTGCGCGTGCACCGCGCAGGCAAAGCTCATGCACGCGCCGGCGAGTGCCGTGAGCGCGAAAACGGATGGGACGTTGGCAGGGTTGCCGGCCTTCTTGAACGACATGGAGTCTCCAGACTGAGTGGGTTATAGATTTAATTGAGTGATGCGAAAACGCGTGCGCCAAGTGCGTTAAATGCGAAGTTACGTGCGAACCGCGCGTGCTTCGCCGGCGTCCGCGCCCGGATCGCCGAGCCATGCAATGGTTAGCGCGCCGAGCAGCAGAAAGCCCGCGACGGCGAACAACGGAACGGTGAAACCGCCGGAGGTTTGCTTGAGCCAGCCGATCATCGAAGGACCGACGAAGCCGCCGAGATTGCCCACCGACACGATCAGCGCGAGCCCGCCCGCCGCCGCGCGTCCGGTCAGGAAGCTCGACGGAATGGCCCAGTACGTCGCCTGGACTCCGAGGATGCCGCTCACCGTGAAGCACAGCGCGACCAGCTTGAGCGCGGGTGCGTCGAGGAAGGTGCTCGCGGCGAGCGCGACCGCCGCGATGACCAGCGCACCCGCCACATACGGAATGCGATTGACCGCGCGATTGGCGACGCGCGCCCACCAAAGCATCGCGAACGCGCCGACCAGATACGGAATGGCGGTCAGCCAGCCGACCACGGCATGATCGACGCCGAACTGCTTGATCATCTGCGGCATCCACATGCCGACGCCGATCGATCCGACGATGCCGCAGAAGTTGACGAACGCGAGCACGAACACGCGCCAGTTGGTCAGCGCGTCGCGCAGGTTCTTGCCGTGCTTCGCGCCGATATCGCCCTGTTCGAACGCGAGACGGCGTTCCAGCGAACGCTTCTCCTCGGCAGTGAGCCACTTCGCTTTCGCGGGACGATCTGCCAGCAGGAACAGACACGCCACGCCGAGCACGACGGCCGGCACGCCTTCGATCAGCAGCAGCCATTGCCAGCTGCGCAGACCATGCAGGCCGCCCAGTTGCAGCAGCGCGCCCGAGATCGGCGAACCGATCATGTTGGCCACAGGAATGCCGACCAGAAACGCCGCCGTCACCTTCGCGCGCCACTTGCCCGGAAACCAGTGCGTGAAGTAGAGATAGATGCCGGGCGTAAAGCCCGCTTCCGCGAGGCCGAGCAGAAAGCGCGCCGCCGCGAAGCTCTTCGGGCCGACGACGAACGCCGTCAGCATCGAAATGAGACCCCACGTGAACATGATCCGCGCGATCCATACGCGCGCACCGACCTTCTGCATGATGAGATTGCTCGGAATCTCGAACAGAAAATAGCCGATGAAGAACAGCCCTGCGCCGAAGCCGAACTGCTCGGCGGTGAGGCCGAGATCCTTGTTCATCGTCAGCGCGGCGAACCCGACGTTGGTCCGGTCGAGATAGCTCACGACATAGCAGAAGAAAATGAACGGCAGGATGCGGCGGAATGCCTTCGCGAGCGTGCGTTCGCTGGCGGCGTATTCCTCATCGCCGATCTGCACGTCGGGCGGCGCTTGCGCGGCGTCTCCCGAGCGCGCGGCGCTCATGGTTTGCGACATGGTCATGCTGACTCCTCCAACGCACTTCTTCTCCGGTGCGATGTGTTGATATGGAACCGCGCTTCAGCGTGGCTTCGACGCCCGCTTCGGCAGCGGTTCGGCGATGCTCATCTGCGCCTTGAGCACGGTCCCGGACACGGATTCGGTCATATAGAGCGTCTTCATGTCCGCGCCGCCGAAACATAGATTCGTGAGCGATGCGCCTTCCGGGCTGGTCAGGATTTCGACCGGCTCCGCGCGGTGATTCAGCACCCACGCGCGCCCGAGTCCCGGGTTCGCGATAAACAACCGCCCTTCGCAATCGACGGTCAGTCCGTCGGGACCGCTCGGACCGTAGGAAGTAAAGAACTGCCCGACCTTGCTGACCGAGCCATCGGCTTGCAGCGGCACGCGCCACACGCAATTGCCGCGCGTCATGCCGACGAACAGCACGCGCTCGTCGGGCGACAGCACGAGACCGTTCGGGCTCGGGCAATTGCCGAGCAGCATGTCGAGCTTGCCGTCCGGCGCGAGGCGATAGACGCGGCCGGTCGGATCGTGCAGGCCGGTTTGTCCCTGATCGGTGAAGTACAGATTGCCGTTCGAGTCGAAGGTGAGATCGTTCACGCCGCGAAAGCGCTCGCTGTTGCGGCGCTCCAGATACGGCCGCACGTCCCCGCGTTCGATGTCGAGCAGCATCAGCCCGTTGCGATAGTCGGTGATGAGCATGTGCGCGTCGTCGAAACGCTTCATGCCGTTCGGCTCGCCGTCGTACTGCACGACGAGCTCCCACTCGCCCGCAGGCGAAATGCGGAAGATGCGGCCGTGCGGAATGTCTGTCACGAAGAGATGACCGGCGGGATCCCAGACGGGTCCTTCGAGAAACGAATCCGTCGGCAATCCGCCGCGATTCGCGCGCGCCCAGTCCGTCTGGACTTCGGGCTTGCGGAACTTCTCCGGCATGCGCGTGAAGACTTCGGCTGCGCGCACTTCGGGCGAGGTGAGATAGAACATGCTGAACCTTCTGCGTAATTTCAGGCGAGTCAGGCGACGTTGCGGGCGTGCTCGTCGAGCGCCGCGAGCACGTTCGCCGCCGCGCCGCGACCCATGTTCACGTAAGCGGCATCGATGACGCCGCCGATGTGCGGCGTCAGAATCACGTTGGAAATGGGCTGGAAAAGATGCGGGTGGGTCATCGGCTCGACGTCGAAGCTGTCGAGACCGGCCGCGCGAAGCTGGCCGCTCGCCAACGCGTCGGCGAGCGCGGCTTCGTCGATAAGCCCGCCGCGCGCCGTGTTGACGAGAATCGCGCCGCGCTTGCAGCGCGCGAGCGTGTCGCGGTTCAGCATCCGGCGGTTCTCGGCGGTCAGCGGGCAATGCAGCGACATCACATCCGCTTGCGCGTAAATCTCGTCGAGCGGGACGAGCGTCACGCCGTGCGGTGCGTCCTTCGCGTACGGATCGAAGGCGATCACGTTCATGCCGAACGCGACGCCCGCCGCCACGCGACGGCCGATCGCGCCAAGGCCGACCAGGCCCAGCGTGCGGCCTTCGAGTTCCACGGACTTATGTGTGCGTGGACTTGTCCCAGTGGCCGTCGCGCATGCGGGCGTCCAGCTGCGGCACGGACTTGGCGCACGCGAGAATCAGCGCCCACGCGTGCTCGGACACGGCGGCCGCGTTCGCGCCGACCGCCGCGCGCACCGCGATGCCGCGCTCGGCCGCGGCCGCCTGATCGATCACGTCGATGCCGCTGCCGTGCTTCGAGATGACCTGCAGGTTCTCGGCGGCATCCATGATGCGGCTGTTGATCTTGCCGTATCGAACGATGATGGCGACTGGCTTGTGGCGCTCGCACAGCGCGACGATGTCGTCTTCGCTCGGCTGCTTGCCCGCGAACACGATGTCGAAGCGGGTCAGCATGTCGAGCGCTTGCGGCGCGAGATCGGCGGCGGTCACGAGGACCACGGGCTTTTGCAAAGTCGTCGACATTACAGTGCCTCGCCTTCGGCCAGCATGCCAAACGCGCGCAGTTCCTTTTCGTGCCACGACGGACGCAGTTGCTCGCCCTTCAGAATTTCGGCGATGCGGGCGGTTTCCGCATCCAGCTTCTTCTGCGCGAGTTCGACGATGCGCGCGACATCGGCGCGGGGAATCACGACGACGCCGTCCGCATCGCCGACGACCAGATCGCCCGGATTGATCGATGCACCCGCGACGGAAGCCGGCGCGTTCACCACGCCCGCGACGCTCTTGGTCGGGCCGCACGGGTTCAGGCCGGCGGCGAAGACGGGAAAGTCGCCCTTCGCCAGTTCGTGCGAATCGCGCACCGCGCCGTCGATGATGATGCCGGCGCCGCCGCTGACCTTGGCCTGCGTCGCCATGATTTCGCCGATCAGCGCGCACGAGAGATCGTCTTTGCCGTCGACGACGATCACGTCGCCCGGCTTCGCGATCGAGAGCGCCGCGTGGATCGCGAGGTTGTCGCCGGGGCGCACTTCGACCGTGATCGCGGGGCCTGCGACCTTCATCGACGGGGAAAGCGACTGCACGCGTCCGTGCAGCGTGCCGCGACGGCCCGCGACATCCGCGAGGATGGCTGCCTGGAATTTCGCGGCGGCCTGAACCAGTTCAGGCGACACGCGTTCGATGCTGCGATTGATAAGGGAATGACTGGCGGATGCTGCGCTCATGAATCTCACCTCGATTTGTGAGTTATACTATGTACAACTAATGTGTACAAAGTGAAATCACTATAAGACAGCGAACAGGCGAGCGGCCAGTAGCGTTTACACTTTTACGGTGTAAATCGCAGTTTTACTGTGTAAAATAATCCCGGACCGATACGAGGGAAGCGGAAATGGGAAACGAAGGTGTGGCGGCCGTGGAGAAGGCGCTATCGCTGCTGGACTGCTTCAGGCCGGGCGCCGAATCGCAGTCGCTGGCGGCGCTGGCTCAGGTCTCCGGCATGCACAAGACGACCGTGTACCGGCTGATGAACTCGCTCGAGCGAATGGGTTATGTCGTGCGCTTGCAGACGGGAAACTACTCGCTCGGGCATCGCGTGCTGTATCTCGGCAAGCTCTACGAGCAGTCGTTTCATCTTTCGTCGGTGGTCGAGCCGGCGCTGCATGCGCTCGCGGCGCTGACGAAAGAGAGCGCATCCTACTATGTGCACGAAAACGGCGAGCGGCTTTGCCTGTTCAGAGTGGAGCCATCCGAAGGTCTGCGCGAGACCCGGCTGGCGGGCACGTCGCTCCCGCTCGACGATACGGCCATCAGCCAGGTGATTCGCTTCTGGGGAATGGGCGAGCCGATTTACGACGAGCAACCGGCCTTGCCGCTCTTCACCGCGGGCGCGCGCGATGTGCACACCGCCGCTTTCGCGACGCCCATTTTCGGCGCGGGCGACAAGTTCATGGCCGCGTTGTCGCTGTCCGGTCCGGCCTCGCGTCTCAGCGCGGCCCATTCGAGCGGCGCGCTCGATCGCGCACAACTGGACGCGGCGGCCGATCTATCGCGACGGCTGGGCGCAAGCGCGAGTCTCTGCAGCAGGTTTTACGGCGTTTGATCGGACCGCAGCGAATTTTTCAATGGCGCGTTGTTTGTCGAAAGAGACGCGTGACGCACTTCGATGAGGAATCCTGTGATATCGAAACGTTCAAGATCGTCTCTAATGAGCGTGACCCTTGAACATTTTCGACAGCTTAAAGATGCCTGTTGCGACGATCCTTGCAACAATGTCCTCGGTAGTTCGATCAAGGTGCGTACGAACTTACCCCGGTGGAGTAATGATCTTCATGATGACGCTAATAAGCACCACGCCGATCACGACAAGCAAGACGAAGCGCCATGTAGGCATGTCCGATTCTTTGTCGCTCATTCGATGTTTGATTTGAAGTGTTTCAAGGCTTCCTTGATACGCGATCCTAAATCGGATTCTGACGATAAAAGTCGCTTGTGAAAATCAGCGCTTCTTTGTGCTCGTCCGTGAGGTGAGTCCGGTTCGGCATGGAGCTGTAAAGTGCTAGACGCATGTGCCGGTCCAGCGACAGCAAGCCGTTGTAGATGGCCGACGGCAAAGGCGCAATCGAATCGATCGACGCCACGAGAGGCGCGTCTTCGAAAAGTGGACGATAGACCGCCGGCTCCCATGCGTCACTGCTTCCTGTCTTTCGATCGAACGTGAAGCGCACCTGCGTCGAGATCGTTCTCGCCATGATGTGCTCGACGCTCACATCCGTGACCAGACAGACGAGACTCGGCCCTCTGCGTCCTCGCCGGACGTACGCCACTGCGTGAAGTGAGCGTGAAAAATATCGCCCGCTATCAAGCTCTCAAGTGCGGCTTGTCTGTCCATTTCTTCCTTCAGCCATGCCGATTAAAAAATCGCATCTGTCCTATTCCGCCCGGGTAAAAGCAGGACATCCGCTATTGAGATGCACAACGCGCCCGTCCAGCGGTCCGTCGCCGGCGATGCACGCACCGTAGTCGAGCAAGTGGCCGTCTCCATCGAGCCGAACGAACCAGCGGCACGCCGAACATTGCCCGGCCAACGGTTGCCGCGAAGGTCGACCCCATCGGGTCGCCGCACTTTCGGCGGCGTCGAAGCTTGCCCGCTCGGCGTCCGACATCTCGTACTCGCGGCTACCGTCAAAGACCGCGCCTTCGCGGGCATGAAGCCAGTTGCCGCACGCAAGTCTGATATGCCAGTTAGGATCGCCGGCGAGCATCGACATGGTGCGGAGGATCTGGCCGTTGTCGAACGAGACGGTCAACTCGGGTATCGCGCCTTCGACGGTCAGATTCGCGATCTTCGTTGTGCGCAGACCGGCGATTCCGTTTGCGATCTCCGGGCCGGTGTTGGAACTGCCGTATAGAACCTTCCCGCGAGCCTCGACTCGCCAGTCCCATTCCACCGCGATGCATGCCTCGCCTCGCCCATACTGTCGATTGCCGGTGGGCGATACAACCTCGCCGAGTTCCAGAAAAATCGCAGAGCCCGCGCCTTTCCAGGGAAGCGAAACGTCGAGGCCCTGGAGACCGGACGTCAAGTCGAGGAAGCCATCAGTTACGTCGCGTTCTGTTGTCAAAAGTTTGCTCGAAGGTTCGCCAATTGGCTCGGACGGACTGCGACTATCTGCACATCACGCGCGTTTCGAAAAAAATGCTGACGCCGATGGACGATACAGAAAATACAGCAACGTCCCTGCATACAGCAAAACCAGAAGGATAAGACCGAACTGCCCGACAAGCGTCAGGATAGACGCCACCACTAAGGTTGCCGCTACGAGCGTCGCGGCAAACAGCGTCCGTGCGTGCCGGTCGCCCTTCAACATCCACAGCCCGCTGATGATCTGCAATCCGGTATTGACCGCTCCGAACGTGCCGAGGACGGTGCCCACAGCCGGCGGAGTACTCGTCACTGCGGTTTGAAGCAGTTGGAGGACGCCGGTGACCACGGAGAACCACGCGATGATGCTGACGGAAAGGGGACGGACTTTATGCATAGGGCGACGCGCTCAAACGGATCCAGGCTGTCGGACTAACGGCACGTCAGACGGATACTTGAGCGTCAACCGTTTCCGCGCTCCCGGCGCGATCGCGCGCGCTCAATCCGAACACTTTTTGATGAGCCGCCGAAGTTCGTTCTCAGCCTGACTGCCCTTGAGCGAAGCGTGCCATAGCGTGCTCGTCAGGTGGTCGTGCTTGTCGAGCGCTTCGGGATCTTCCGTGATGGTACCCACGCCGTAGCGCAGATTCGTCGGCTGGCCGATCCGGAACGGACTGTTCACGAGATAACGCCGCCCTTCCGCGTGGATGATCTGATAGCCCGACGTCGGCAAGGGCTGCGTCGTCAGGCCGATCTGCACGTGCATCGGCGGCGACGCGATCAGGTCGGCCATATGACCGATTTCGCGCGCGGCCTCACGTCTGAGTTCGGCGCGCTCCGCGTACGGCTTGTCGGCCGTCACCGCGAGCCCGTTCGCCAGATACCGTTCGATGCGGCTCAACGGCACGATATTGACCATCGCCGGTTGCCGGAACCGGAAGATCGCCTTGCGCCGCTCCAGAACCTGCAATAGCCGCTTGCCTTCGGCGGGCGTGAGCGGATCGATATCCTGCGGATCGTGCAGGCTGCGCGCAAGCGACCGGTCATAGCCCGCGGAACTCAGCACGTAAATCAGCGGGCCGAACACGACCGACACGCGGTCCGCCTTCTCCTCCAGACTCGCGACGCGTTCGAAAAACCGGAATCCATCGGACAGATATTCAGCGCCGAGCCCGAGCAGCGTGCTCGGCGACATGCCGTACACGCGCGCGAATTTCTCGAGCGTCTCCAGCTTGACGATGTTGCCCGACTCGTACCGATGCAGCAGCGCTCTCGATACGCCGATCGCCTCGGCCACCTCGTCGGCGGTCATTTTCATTTGCTGGCGATGCCATTTCAGGCGTTCCCCAATCGCGCGGAAGCTCTCCATCGGACGACTCGTGTTGTGCGGATCTGTGACTCAAAAAAGTTACATTGGCCATAAATATGCGTCAAATCATAAAAATGAGCGTTGGCCCGCCGGTTTTGCCGCCCGATACTCGGTCCATCCAACCAGGAGAAGTTCATGCCCATCATCCGACTCGACGGCGCCCGCGTTCATTACACCGATAGCGGTGGCGAAGGCCGCCCGGTCATCTTTCTGCACGGTGGTTTCGGCAGCTCGTCCGAACTCTGGCAACGCACGATCGACGCGCTGCCGCCCGGATATCGCGGTCTCGCCATCGACAACTTCCTGCGCTCCGACGCGCCGCCCGACGGCTTCACGATCGAAGCGCTGGCGCGCCGCGTCGCGGCCTTCATCGACCGGCTCGAACTGCCGACGCCGATCGTCGTCGGCCATTCGATGGGCGGCGTCGTCACGCAAATGACGGCGGTTCGCTATCAGGAAAAGCTCGGCGGCATCGTGCTGGTCTGCACGGGCCCGTCGATGACCAATCACGCGCTCGGCCGCGCGCTGCTCGCGCAACTGGAGAACGACGGCATCGACACGATGCGCGACATCAGCGCGCACTGGTTCCGCGACCTGCCGCAACCGTTCTTCGACGGCTATGTGGAGCGCGCCAAGGCCGCGCCGCTGACGGCGATGATCGATATCCAGTCGTCGTTGATCGAAACCGATATGCGTCCGCATCTGCCGAGCGTCAATCTGCCCGCGCTGGTGGTCTGGGGCGCGCACGATTCCGGCCGCACGATGGAGCACGCGCAGCGCCTGCTCGACGGCCTGTCGAAGAGCACGCTCGCCGCCATGCACGACAGCGGCCATTCGCCGATGCTCGAAACCCCCGCCGCGTTCGATGAAGCCTTCCACGCCTTCCTGAAGTCCATTCCGGAGTTCGCACGATGAGTCTCGCCGTTACGTTCAAGCGCCGTCTTGGCGCAGCCTTGTTGTCGATCGCCGGCGCGATGGCGGTCATGAGCCACGCATCGCACGCGCAGGCCGACACGCTCGACACCGTGAAGAAGACCGGCGTGATCCGCGTCGCGGTACCGCAGGATTACGCGCCGTTCGGCTCGGTCGGCAGCGATATGGAACTGCACGGCTACGACGTCGAAGTGGCGAAGCTGACCGCCGCCGCGCTGCATGTGAAGCTGCAAATCGTGCCCGTGACGATGGCCAACAAGATTCCGTTTCTCGTCACGAACAAGGTCGATCTCGTGCTGAATCTCGGCAAGAATCCGCAGCGCGCCGAAGTGATCGATTTCACTTCGCCCTACGCGCCGTACTACACGGCGGTGTTCGGCCCGCAAGCCGATGCGTTGCCGGATGTCGCGGCGTTGAAGGGCAAGAAGATCGGCGTGGTCACCGGTTCGCAGGAAGACCTCTTCATCACGAAGAACGCGCCGGCCGGCACGCTGTTCTCGCGCTATCAGGACAACAGTTCGGCGGTCGCGGCGTTCCTCTCTGGGCAGACGGAATATCTCGCGACGGGCAACATCGTCGGCGCGAAACTGCTGGCCGACAATCCGCGGAAGCATTTCGCGCAGAAGCTGCTGCTGATCGATTCGCCGGTCTGTGCCGCTGTGCGCAAGGGCGACGGCCCGATGCTGGAAGCCGTCAACACCATCATCGCGGCACAAAAGTCGAGCGGCCAGCTCGACGCGCTGTCGCGCCAGTGGCTCAAGCAACCGCTCGACGCCAAGCCCTGATGCTCATTCATTGCCTCAGCCGCGCAATCGCGATGAGGCAATGAACCGCCCTTCTGCCGCGTCCGGCTCCGGATAGCTCTAGATCATGTCCTATCAATTCGATTTCGGCGCCATCGCGCCGTATCTGCCCCTGCTCGCCCAGGGCGTGGCGATGACGCTCGCGATCAGCGTCGCGGGCGGCCTCGGCGGATTCGCGCTGAGCATCGCCGGCGCGTGGATCCACGCGGAAGGCAAGCCGGCGGCGCGCGCTCTCGTACGCATGTATGTCGAAATTTTTCGGAACACGCCGTTCCTGATTCAGCTGTTCTTTATTTTCTTCGGACTGCCGCAATTGCACATCAAACTCGATGCGACCGACGCCGCGCTGCTCGCCGTGATGGTCAACTTCGGCGCATACGGCACGGAGATTCTGCGCGGCGCGATCGCGGCGACGGCGCGCGGTCAGCACGAAGCGGCGGCGAGTCTCGCGATGACGCGCCTGCAGACTTTCCGCCATGTGTTGCTGCGGCCCGCGTTGCAGAAGGTGTGGCCCGCGCTGACGAGCCAGTTCATCATCATGATGCTCACGACATCGGTCTGCTCGCAGATCGCGCTCATGGAGATTTCGCACGCGGCGGACTTCATTCAGGGGCGCACCTTCCGCTCCTTCGAAACCTATGCGGCGACGACGCTAACCTATCTGCTGCTCGCCATCGTCCTGCGCTACGCATTGCGCGCGCTCGGACACCGTTACGTGACGGCTCGCGCGATGCCGCGCCGTGCCGGCCTCGCGTCGAGCCGCATGAGCGGCGCGAGCCGCGCAACCCGCCCTGCGAGGTAAGCCGCATGGACTTCTCCTTATGGGACATCCTGCGCGCGCTGCTCGCCTCGTTGCGCTGGACCGTTGCGCTTTCCGGCGTGGCCTTCGTCTGCGGCGGCGCGCTCGCCCTTGCGATCATGTGGCTGCGTCTCGCGCCGACTCGTGTGGCGCGCGGCGCGGCGATGGGCTTCATCGAACTGTTTCAGGGCACGCCGCTGCTGATGCAACTGTTCATCGTGTTCTTCGGCATCGCGCTGTTCGGCTTCGACGTGCCCGCGTGGCTCGCAGCCGGTGCGGCGGTATTGCTGTGCGGCGTTCCTCGCCGAAATCTGGCGCGGCTGCATCGAGGCGGTGCCGCGCGGTCAGTGGGAATCGTCGGCGTCGCTTGCAATGACGCGCGCCCAGCAATATCGCTACATCGTGTTGCCGCAGGCCTGCCGTCTAGCGATCTCGCCGACCGTCGGGTTCTGCGTACAGATCGTCAAGAACACTTCCGTCACCTCGATCATCGGCTTCGTCGAACTGACCAAGGCGGGCACGATGATCAGCAATACGACCTTCAGACCGCTCGAGACCTTCGGACTCGTCGCGCTGCTGTATTTCCTACTTTGCTGGTCTCTTTCGGCGCTGAGCCGCCATCTGGAGAACCATTTCAATGCCCCTTATCGCAATTGACCGGGTCACCAAGCGCTTCGGCGGAAACGAAGTGCTCAAGGGCATCGACCTGAACATCGGCACGGGCGAAGTCATTTCGCTGATCGGCAAGAGCGGCTCGGGCAAGAGCACGCTTCTGCGTTGCATCAACGGGCTGGAGAGCATCGACGGCGGCAGTATCGACGTGGCCGGCACGCGAATGTCCGACGACGCAAGCGCGCTCAAACGGCTCAGACTCGAAGTCGGCATGATCTTTCAGCAGTTCAACCTGTTCCCGCATCTGACGATCGGACGCAATGTGATGCTCGCGCCGATGATCGTGCTCGGCATGAAGCCCGCCGAAGCGCGCAGGCAAGCCGGTTTCCAGCTCGAACGCGTGGGTCTCAGCGACAAGTTCGATGCCTATCCCGATCAGTTGTCGGGCGGCCAGCAGCAGCGCGTGGCGATTGCGCGCGCGCTGTGCATGTCGCCCAAGGCCTTGCTGTGCGACGAGATCACGTCCGCGCTCGATCCGGAACTCGTGCAGGAAGTGCTCGCCGTGATGAAGCAACTCGCGGCGGGCGGCATGACGCTCGTGATGGTCACGCACGAGATGCGCTTCGCGCGCGAGGTCTGCGATCGCGTCGTGTTCCTGCATCAGGGGCGCATTCACGAAAGCGGCGCGCCCGATGTGCTGTTCAAAAATCCGCGCACCGACGAACTGCGCCAGTTTCTCGCGGCCGCGCATGATGCATGAGTCCGCTCGCATGAACGCATCCGCTCATTACGCGCAGATCGCGCAACATCTGTTCGACACGGTGCGCGCGGCCACGGCGGGACGTCTCGGCGTCACGCGCGAATCCTACGGCGCGGGCGAAAGCCGCGCGCTCCGCGTGCTGACCGATTTCGCCGATGAACAAGGTTTCGCGTCGCGCACTGATCGCGCGGGCAACGTCACGTTCTCGTTGCCCGACGATCCGCGCGCACGACCGATCCTGTGCGGATCGCATATGGACTCCGTGCCCGAAGGCGGCAACTTCGACGGCCTCGCGGGCGTCGTCGCGGGCCTGCTGTGTCTCATGCGGCAACGCGACGAAGGACGGCGCGGCGCGCATCCGCTTCATGTGCTCGCGTTGCGCGGCGAAGAAAGCGCGTGGTTCGGGAAGGCCTATATCGGATCGAGCGCGCTCTTCGGGCGTTTGCCGCGCGCGACGCTGGACGCGCGGCATCGCTCGAACGGGGCCACGCTCGCCGCGTGCATGCGCGAAGTCGGCACCGATGTCGACGCCATCGCGGCGGGCGAGATCCTGCTCGCATCGGACGATGTCGCGGGTTACATCGAACTGCATATCGAACAGGGCGCGCTGCTCGACGATGCCCGGCGCGCCGTCGCCATCGTGCCGTCGATTCGCGGCAATGTGCGCTACCGGAACGTGCGCTGCATCGGCCAGCCGGGTCATTCGGGCGCGGTGCCGCGCGAGCATCGTCACGATGCGGTGTTCGCCGCGGCCCACGTCGTCAGCGCGCTCGACGCGTACTGGAAAACCGTGCTCGCCGATGGCGCGGACCTCGTGATGACCTGCGGCGTGTTCGGCACGCGCGCGGAAGAGCACGCGATCTCGCGCATTCCCGGCGAAGTCGATTTCAGCTTCGAGGCGCGCAGCGCGGACCGGCATGTGCTGACGCGCGTGCTCGACGCGTTCGAGCACACGCTCGCGGAGACTGCTGCATCGCAATGGCGTGCGCTTCGAAACCGGCGCGCTGTTGCAGACCGCACCCGCCACGATGGACGCAGGCTGGATCGCGCTGCTCGAAGACAAAGCGCGCGCGCTGAATCTGCCCGCGCAGCACGTGCCGAGCGGCGCGGGTCACGACGCCGCGATGTTCGCCGAAGGCGGCATCCGCAGCGCGATGATCTTCGTGCGCAATCAGAACGGTTCGCACAATCCAGACGAGGCCATGCGCCTCGCCGATTTCATGGACGGGGTCGAGCTGCTGTACGCGGGCATCGACGCCTTCGTCTGATCAGTCGCGACGCGCGACGCCTTACTTGTGGAGAAGCAATGATGAATCTTGAACTGGCAGCGGCATCGCTTTCGAGACGCGGCCTGGGCCTGGCCGATATCAGGGAGTTCGCGCTCCAGTGCCGCGACGGCGCCCGTCAGCCGGGCGGCGACGCGGCCGCGCTGATCCTGCTGGCCGAAAAAGCCTCGGCGTTTTTCGAGCGGCATGAAGGCATCGCGATGACGAACGATTCGCTGCACGGCTTCGTCGATGCGCTCGCCGCCGATGCGGTCAAACTTCGCCTGGCCAGCGCGAACAACGACTCGGCTTTGATCGATGCGTTGAATGCGTTCGCATCGGGCTTTGCCAAGGATCTGGTGGCTTGATTAACGCGGTTGTGCGTGTGCGGGTTCGTTGGCTTTTTAGAGTCGGCGAACCGCGATCGCTGTTTGGAATTCGCTTGGTGTCGCACGCATCCTATTGGCGCGCAACAGCGTGCGGAGCATGAATGGTTGGCGGCTACGATCGTGCGCACTGGCACGTCCGTGCACCTGGCGGCTATGACTCTGCTCGATCACTCCTTGTAGTCCTTGCGCTGCGCCTTATCCGCATCGCTTGCGCCGGACTGCTCATGTTTCTTGATAAGACGTTGTTCCTCTGTGCGCTTCAAGGTGGCCGGGTCGGTGCCCGCTTGTCCCGCCGCGCCGCCGCCGACATAACCGGCCGACTTACCGCTTATTCCGCCCCACGTTGGGGGCGTGGCAGGCGGTGCGCCCGATGGTTGAGCGTGCGCGAACAACGGTCCGCATAGGCAAATGCACGCGAAGACCCGCTTCGGGCCGATTCCAAAAAGGCGATTCATTGCAGTTTCCGCGTGAGCATCCTCAGGTCGATGTGACTACCTTGCTGCAATCGTCACTCGACGACCCCTAGAAAGCCGGTTTCAATAACCACTTTGATTCGACGAGCCGGTGCCAGATTGCGTGCCGTGCGATTTCATCTGCGTGCTCGACCTTCCCGACGACGGTCCCTGATTGGTGCCATTTCCCATGCCACTTCTTACCGGCGCGCCTGCTCCGGTTGATCCGTCGTTCGCGCCGCCCATACCGGCGGTGCCCGTACCCTTGCTCATCGCCGCCGATCCGTTACCGCCCGCTCCGGCCGGTCCGCCAGCACCCGCGCCTTCTCCACCCGCGCCGCCGCTCGCCTGGGCGCATACACACCAGCGGACAGACCGAGCATGAGAGCAGAGACCATTAGCTTCTTCTTCGTTGCATTCATTGCGCTTCTCCATAGTTGGCGAAATTAGCTTTACGCACATACAGCGGTCGTGCTGCACGTTCAATAACTTCATGCGCAAACGCCATGCCGAACTTTGTGGGGGCTTTGTCCACGGACCTGCCAGCTATCCCCGTACCCGACACTCATGTTCGCGAGCATGGCGATTGCTCACGCAGCGTCATCGCCAGGCGGAGACGGTCATGGATCTCGCAGACGAAACACATCACCTGCAACAGGTCGACGCCCACATAGCGGTGCTCGACAAACGCATTCGTCGGCAGGCAATCGAGTTGAAGCGATTTTCCGAGGCAAGTGAGGAAACGCTGCTGGGGCTAAAGCGTCTGGTTGTCCTGAAGGAATACCGGCACGCTCAAATTGAAGATCGGAACATGACGATCCGTCGCATCGAATTGATGTCGCGAGATGCTCGTGTCAGCCTGGCCTCAAGTTTGCTCCGACGGATTCATAAGCCATCGGGAGGCGGGTGATGAAGCAAACGGAAACTCACGTAACGATCAACCGCGAAGATCCGCGGTCACTCGACGCACAAGGATTATTCGACGAAGTGAGCGCCATGCTCGCGATATTCGCCGGCAATGCCGCATCTACGCCCTTTCTTCTCGAAGAAATGTATTCAGCTCGTTCCACTCTGCTGGTCGCGCGGAACAGGAAGCAGGTTCCGATCGGATGTGGCGGCTTTACGCGCTTCGACTATGGTATAGCGGAACTCAAACGCTTGTACTCGCGGACGCCCGGCATGGGCATCGCCCGCTCGATTTTGCAGAAGCTCGAAGCGGATGCACTCGAAAAGGGATATCACACGATCGTGGTCGAAGTATCCGCGATGAATCGGCGCGCATTGCGATTCTTCGAGCACAATCAATTTGTTCCGACCGAACGCTGCGGACCGAGTAGTGTGCAAGCCGGTCGTTGCTGTTTCGAAAAAAGCCTGAACGCGATCGCGTAGACGCGCTAGCTAAAAACTTCTACACGCCGAAGTTGTCGGGCATTGAAGTCGCCATCCGCCATCGTGCAAACAGGATCACTGCTTGGATGGTCCTGACCGCTCATTCGGCGCTACCGGCTTAGTGCCACGCTGTCCGCTTGCAGTCCGGCGCGAATCACGTCCACCAGCCTTTCGATGTCGCCAACCGTGTTAAACATCGCCAACGACACGCGGATGCCGCCACGCTCCGGCGAGACGCGCACGCCTTTGTGCTCGAAGAACGCGGCCCATTTTTCGACCGGAAGTGCCAGCGTATAAATGTGATTGCGCCCGCTACGCGCCCGCGGACCCACCACGCTTACGCCCAGCGTATCGAGATGTTCGAGCAGCAGATCGCCGAGCGACTGCACGTGCCTCTGGATCGCCGCCACGCTGATGCTCTGGATAAGCCGGATCGCGGCGGAAAGCGCGTGCACGTCGGGCAGATTGACGTTGCCGAATTCAAAGCGCAGCGCGTCCTTGCGCACGGCCATGTCGTCGGGGCGCGCAACATAGTCCGACGGCGGATTGGCCATGCTCGACATCGCGAGGTAGGCCGGCTGCAGTTCGTCGAGACCATCGGCGATATACAGCACGCCGAGGCCTTGCGGCACCAGCAAGCCTTTGTGAGTACCGGCCGCCAGCACCGAAATATTCAGCGCCTTCACATCGAGCGGAATCACGCCGACCGACTGCATCGCATCGACGATCAGATAGATGCCGCGCTCCTTGCACAGCGTGCCGATGCTCGTCAGGTCGTGCACCTGCCCCGCATGGAACGTGACGTGCGAAAGCGATATGACTTTCGTGCGCGCATCGACATACGGCTCGAAGGTCTTCGCCGTGGCGACCTCGTCGTCCCGCACCGGCGCAAATCGCACGTCGATGCCGTTGCGTTTGAGATTCAGCTACGCATAGGCGTTGTTGGGATGGTCTCCTTCGATCAGCACGACGTTGTCTCCGGCCTTCAGCGGCACCGCGTTCGCCGCGATGTTGAGCCCCTCCGACGTGTTCTTGACGAACGCGATCTCCGAAGGCGAGGCATTGAAGAACGCCGCCACGCTCGCCCGCGTTTCCTCGACACGACGAAGCCAGACGGGTTTCGGGCCGGCCATTTCCAGTCCTTCGGAAAAAAAAGCGACGAGCGCATCTCGCACGCTCTGCGCGAGCGGAGTCTGGTGCGCCGAATCGAAATACAACTGATGGCGCGTGACAGGAAACTGTTCGCGAACAGCGGCAAGCTTGTCGGTCGGAATCATCTGTGATGTCTCAGGCGTTCTTCGAAATACACGCGAGCGAAAGATTCATCGGCTTTCGCATGCCGAATCCTTGAGCATTAGACGATCGTCGACAGCCGATGTCAAATTAATTCCGATTATTGGTAACAATTAGTTCCTTTTATCGGAATATATCTTCGCAAATGATAGACTGATGGCATTAGCTTCAGGGGCATGACGCCGATCGAGTATCCTAGGCATCCGCTTGCCGCGAAAAGAACGCCACAACCGAGACCACTCAGCCCACATGCGCAAGGAAGAACCCGTCGTCGCCGAATCGTCCGAACCGGAAGTGTCCCCGACCGAGCGCGCGTTTCATATCATCGAAATGGCCGCGCAGGCGGGCCGCGTGACGACCGCCGACATTACCGCGGCGCTCGGCATCCCGAAGACCACCGCGCATCGCCTCGTCAGCAATCTTGAAGAATTCGGCTTTTTAGAACACGGCGTCGACCGCGGCCGTTATCAGGTCGGCCCTCGCCTGCTCGAGCTCGCGACGAACATTCTCGCGGCATCGACCTTGCATGGACAGATTCACGCGCTGCTTCTGGAACTGTCGCGGCGCACGGAGGAAACCGTGAGCCTCGGCGTCATGCGCGGCTCCGAGGTCGTGTATATCGACAGCGCGATCGGTCACTCGCCGTTGACGCTCAATTTCCAGAAGGGGCATCGCGCGCCCGCGCATTGCACGTCCAGCGGACGCGTGTTTCTCGCGAACATGGAGAAGAAGCAGATCGAGGCCTATCTGCTGAGCGGTCCGTGGGAGCCGATCACGCCCTACACCATCGTCGATCCCGAGCGGCTGCGGCTCGAAATCGAGCTCGCGCGCAAGAAAGGCTTTGCGACCAACGATTCCGAATTCGCGATCGGCGTGGTCGGCGCGGCCGTGCCCATTGCGGGCCCGCACGGGCGCATCATCGCGTGCCTGAGCATCTCCGCGCCGAGAGCACGCAAATCGCTCGAGCAAATCACGCTGCTGGTGCCGACCTTGCAAGCGGCGGCACTGCGCATCACGAAAATGCTCGGCGTGATCGACGGCGACAATGCAGCGGAAGACGAACCCGCCGAACCCGCGATCAAGCCCGCACGCCGCAAACGCTCCTGATTATCCGCCCGTCACGCGGCCGATCTCCGCGCCAGCGGTGATAAAGCGGATCGCGCGCCGCATGTAGAACACGCCCTTCGTACCGCTTCTGAGCGTGACGGTGCCTCCGGTGATCGGATCGACGATATCGCAGATCGCATCGCCGATTTCCACTACATCGCCGATTCGCGCCCGATACACCACAATCCCGCTGCTCGCCGCGTAGAAGTGCTCGCTCGCGGCTTGCGGCGTGGCCGGATGCAGCAATGCGTCCGGCGTAGACGGCGTGTCGCGTATCGCGCCGCGCTCGACGAGATAAGCGATGATCGCTTGCGCCTGTTGCCGCGCGGACTCGTATGACACGTCGCGCTCGCCCGCGCATTCGATAATGGCTGTCACCGCGCCCTCGCCGATCGGATAACGGTCGCCGACATGCGCGCGTACGTCGGCCCAAGCGAGACGTACCCAGTCGATGAACAAGCCCAAGTCTGCGCCGACGAACAGCATTTGAGCCCTGGACCGCAAATGACGCGCGAGCGATTCGACGCGCGGCCACGCCTCGACGTCCGTGTAGAGGTGGACGACGGCTTCCAGCGAGCAATGAATGTCGAGCACGATGTCGGCGTCGCACGACATCTTCAGCAGCGTCGAACGCAATGAATCGAATTCGGTCGCGGGCGGCGATGCATCGAGCAAAGCGCGCATCGCATCCTTGATCGCACGCCTGTTCGACACGACGTCATCGCGCAACCGGCCTTCCAGACGCGCGCAAACGTCCTTCGGGCGTGCGACGCCACGATTGAAATTCGCCGCGCTGTTCAGATCGAAACATCCGAAGAACTGGCCGAGCACATGCTGACTCAGGCCGATCGGATTCGCGACCGGCACGAGCGTGATCGTCGCGGCCAGCTTGCCAGCGTCTTCGAGCGATTGAAGCAAGTCGCGCAGCACATGCGCCGTGAGCATGGCGGGCGTTTCGTCGGCATGCAGCGATGCCTGCAGATAAACCTTCATGTCCGCGCCCTGCGGCCCGTATGTCAGGCGCACGACTTCACGCTGCGTACCGATCGTCGACGGCAGCAACGGTATGCGTTCGTGTAACACGTTTCGTCTCCTTTGCCGGCGTAAGCACATTCTAGTTCCAATACCGCGATATTATCCCGTTTTAAGGTTATATTTAGTTCCATTTAACGGAACATCGTTGACATCGAATTTGGCTTGCGATCAAATGCGCCATACCGGACACGCGATGCTCGCGCGCCCACTTTTCAACGCAGAACTGGCAGCGGGACCTGGTGCATGAGTTTCTTTCTCGACGGATACGGCGCGCTCGTGATTGACGGCGCGCTGCAAACAGTGCAACTGGCGATCTGCTCGCTGGCGCTGGCTTTTGCGATCGGTTTGCTCGGGGCGTCCGCCAAACTGTTCGGCAGCCGCTGGATCGCCAGAGTCGCGCAGTGCTACACGACGATCGTGCGCGGCGCGCCGGACCTCGTGTTAATGCTGCTGCTCTACTTCAGCATCCAGATTCTGCTGAACGGCATCACCGAGCGTCTGCACTGGTCGCAAATCGATATCAAGCCCTTTGCCGCAGGTGTGATCGTGCTGGGTCTGATCCACGGCGCGTACTTCACCGAGACCTTCCGGGGCGCGTTTCTCGCGATTCCACGCGGACAACTCGAGTCGGGGACGTCGCTCGGCATGTCGTTCGGTCATGTCCTCGCGCACATCCTGTTTCCGCAGATGATGCGCTTCGCGCTGCCCGCGATCGGCAATAACTGGCAGGTGATCGTCAAGTCCACCGCGCTCGTCTCGGTCATCGGGCTGTCTGACGTCGTCAAGGCCGCACAGGACGCCGGCAAGACCACGACGCACTATTTCTTTTTTATCGGCGTGGCGGCTCTCGTCTACTTGCTGATCACGACGATTTCCAATCTCGTGCTGCGTTACCTCGGAAAACGCTATGACATCGGCGTGCGCAAGGTGACCCTATGATCGACGTATTCCGCGAATACTGGCGCAACTACCTTTACACCGATGGCTATCAATACACGGGGCTCGTCATCACGGTCTGGCTGCTGATCTTCTCCGTCGTGATCGGTTCTCTGCTGGCCGTACCGATGGCCGTTGCACGCAGTTCGGATAACCGCATCGTGTCACGCACAGTCTGGCTCTATACCTATCTGTTTCGCGGCACGCCGCTGTTCGTGCAGTTGCTGCTTTGCTATACGGGCGTGTTCAGCCTCGAAGTGATCCGCAATCACGCGCTCACGAATGCGTTCTTTCGCGATGGCATGCACTGCTCGCTGCTCGTCTTCGTATTGAACACGTGTGCCTACACGACCGAGATTTTCGCGGGCGCGATCAAGGCGACGCCTGCGGGAGAAATAGAAGCCGGCCTTGCCGCGGGCATGTCGAAGCTTCAGCTTTATTTGCACGTCATTCTTCCGTCGGCATTGCGGCGATCGCTTCCGAGTTACAGCAACGAAGTCATTCTGGTCTTCCATTCGACGTCGGTTGCGTTCGCCGCAACCGTGCCGGATCTGCTCAAGGTCGCGCGCGATGTGAATTCCGCCACTTACCAATCCTTTGCTGCATTTGGCATCGCCTTCCTGCTTTATTCGGGCATCACGTTCTCGCTGGTCTGGCTGTTTCGACAGGCAGAAAACCGTTGGCTCGCTTACCTGAAACCGCAAAATGACTAACGTTGCTTCGACCGATCAGTCGCACGCCACGGCCAAGCTCGTGGTCGACGACCTCCACAAAAGCTTTGGTGCGCATGAAGTACTCAAGGACGTGTCGCTCAGCGCTCGCGCCGGCGATGTCATCAGCATTCTCGGCTCGTCGGGTTCGGGCAAGAGCACGCTGCTGCGCTGCATGAACATGCTCGAACATCCGTCGGCAGGCCGGATTTTTGTCGATCAGGCGGAAATCCGCATGAAGCAGGACAAGACCGGCACGTTGAGACCGGTCGATAAACATCAGTTGCGCCGAATCCGCTCGAAGCTCGCGATGGTATTTCAGCATTTCAATCTCTGGCCGCATATGACGGTGCTCGACAACGTCATGCACGCGCCGATTCACGTACTCGGACTCAGCAAGCGGGAGGCGAAGAATACGGCCGGGCCAACCTCGACAAAGTGGGTTTGGGTGCCGACATCGCCCGGCGTTATCCCGCGCATCTTTCGGGCGGACAGCAACAGCGCGTGGCGATTGCCCGCGCCCTGACGATGAATCCGGACGTGTTGCTGTTCGACGAACCGACATCCGCGCTCGACCCCGAACTCGTCTCCGAAGTACTGAAAGTGATGCAGAAGCTCGCAGCGGAAGGACGGACGATGATCGTGGTGACGCATGAAATGAACTTCGCCCGCAATGTCTCCAGCGAAGTCATTTTCCTGCACGAAGGACGTATAGAAGAACAAGGCAAACCCACCGATCTCTTCGCCAACTCCGCGAGCAGCCGGTTGCGGCGGTTCCTGTCGGCAGCCTGAGCATTTTTATCATCATCGGATCATCAGCCGCAGACTTTCAACCATGAAAAAACTCATTTCGACCCTGCTCTTTTGCGCGGCGGCCTTTGCTTCGTCATCTGGCAACGCGCAGGATTGGTCCACGCTGCGGTACGGTATCGATCCGTCGCATCCGCCGTTTTCCTCGCGCAACGCGAGTGGCAAGCTGGTCGGATTCGATATCGATCTCGGCACGGAAATCTGCAAACGGATCCACGCCAAATGCGAGTGGGTGCAGAACGACTTCGACGGCATGATTCCGGCGCTTCAGGCCAAGAAGTTCGATGCCATTCTGGCGTCGATGTCGATCACGGACAAGCGCAAGCAGGTGATCGATTTCACATCGAGGTTGTATAAGACGCCGAACAAGCTGATCGTGCGCAAGGATGCGAATCTGGAGCCGATCGCCGAATCCTTGAAAGGAAAGTCGATCGGCGTTCAGCAAGGGACGGTGCCTGAATCGTATGCGAAGGAACATTGGGCGCCCGCCGGGGCGCGCGTGGTCTCTTATCCGAACTTCGACCAGGTGTTCGCGGACCTCGCCGCAGGCCGTCTCGATAGCTGCTTTACGGATGCAGCCGTTGGCGAATACGGCTTTCTGCGCACACCGCAAGGCGCCGACTTCAAGTTCAGCGGCGGCAACGTGTATGCGAGCAACGGCGCGGGCATCGGCATCAGAAAATCCGATACCGATCTGAAGGAAAAAATCGACAAGGCGCTTGCGGAGATGCTGGCGGACGGCACCTATAAGCAGCTCGCCGCGAAGTATTTTCAGTTCGATCCTTACGGCAGTTGATTCTGGCAGCAGGCCATCGGATCGAACGAACGCGCGTCGACATACCGCACTTTGGCAGTGCTTCGCGTATTCAAGAAAGACTTATTGAAAACCACGAAATCTTTCCTATGCTGATTGAGCGCCGCGGCAGCCCGCCTCGCGCTCATCTTCCGGAGAGACCATGCATCACGTCGCATCGCGTCACGCCGTCTTAACCAAGCAGGCGCGCATGGCGCTGTCGATCAGCGCAGCGTTATGTGTTTGGTGTTCCGAAGCGTCGGCTTCCGGTCCTTTGCCGGGCGGCGGAAAATTCGTGGCGGGCACCGGCAGCATCGCGATCGGCGCGAATCAGGTGAACATCACGCAAAGCTCCGCGCGCGGCATCATCGACTGGAACAGCTTCTCCATCGGACAAGGCAACACGGTCAACGTCGACAACGGTTCAGGCGCAACGCTTTCGCGTGTCACGGGTTCGGGCAAGTCGATGATCGACGGCAGCCTCAAGTCGACCGGAAGTTTTTATCTCGTCAATCCGCAGGGCGTGGTGATCGGCAAGAATGGCGTGGTGACGACGGGCGGCCGCTTCGTCGCGTCGGCACTCGATACCGGTAACGATGCCTTCATGGCCGGCGGCGATCTCTCTTTCTCTGGAACCGGCACAGGTACGGTCGTCAACCTCGGCAAGATCAGTTCGACCGGCGGCGACGTGTTCCTAATCTCGCGCACGCTCGTGGAGAACGATGGCTCGATCGGCGCGCCGAAGGGTTCGGCCGAACTCGCGGCAGGCGATACGGTGCTAATCCACGACTCCTCCGCCGCGCCGCAAACCTACGTGCAGGCCGCGAGCCACGGCGACGCCGTCAACAAAGGTAGTATCGCGGCGGCGCAAATCGCATTGCAGGCGGCGGACGGCAACGTCTTCGCGCTGGCCGGCCACGATAACGCGCTGCGTGCGACAGGCACCGCCACACGCGACGGCCATGTGTGGCTCGTCGCGCCGAAGGGCACAGCGCACGTCCACACCAGCGTCTTCGCGAAGAACGCCGACGGCAGCGGCGGCACGGTGGACACGGCCGGCAGCGCGCTTCATCTCGACGATGCCGATATCCACGCCGCGCAATGGAATCTAAGCGCGCCGCTATTCAACATCGGGCCGAGCACGGCCGCCACCTTGCTCAAGCAGTTGAATCAGGGCACCTCCATCGCACTCGATGCGACGCTCGGCGACATCGTGCTCGAACAGACGATGCGCTGGTCCGGCGATGCATCGCTCAGCGCCAATGCCTACCTCTCCGTCACGGTCGGCCCGATGGCCACACTCGGCAACGCGGGCACCGGCAATCTCACCTTGCGCGCCGACGCGAGCGGCGTCGACAACGGCGGCAGCGTGACCAACCGCGGCACCATCGACTGGTCGAAGAGCACCGGCGCCGTGGCGGCCCTGTACGATATGACCGGCAAATGGACGCCCGGCACCATCCGCTCGAATGCGGCGTGGAGCGCCGCGCCCTTCAGCGGACTCAAGACGCAAGTCACCGCGTACCGGCTCGTAAACTCCTTCGACAATCTCTCGAAGGTGCAGAATGACATGGGCGGCAACTACGCGCTCGGCAGGGACATCGACGGCACCGATCTCGGCGTGGTCTCCGACGTTCTCGGCCAGTCGTCGCGCACGGCTTTTACCGGGCAGTTCGATGGCCAAGGCCATACCATCACGTGCCTGCTGCTCGGCGATGGCTCCGGCGACGACGCCTACGTCGGCATGTTCTGGACCATCGGCGCATCGGGCGTCGTCCGCAATCTCAACCTGACGAACACCGTCGCGATGAGCTACAACTCGTACGTCGGTTCCGTGGCGGGCATCAACGACGGGCTCATCTCGAACGTCCACAACACCGGCAACGTCTGGAGCTACGTGAACTACATGGGCGGCGGCGGAATCGCCGGCATTAACAACGGCACCATTCAGCGCGCATCGGACAGCGGGTCGATCGGCGGCATCGGCGGCATTGCCGGAAGCAATACGGGCACCATCGTCCAGTCGTGGTTTTCCGGCGACGCGAGCGGCGGATCGCACGCGCATCCGGGCGGCATCGCCGGAACCAACAGCGGCCTGATCAAGCAGTCGTACGCGACCGGATCGGCCGGCGCCACGTTCGGCTCGGGTGGTCTGGCGAACGACAATAGCGGCACGATCGAGGAGTCCTTCTCGACCGTTTCGGTATCGACGGACTCCCGACGAGTCCCGCCGGGTCGCTTGCGCAGAACAACACGGGCACCATCAATAACAATGTCTTCTGGAACGTGCAGACCAGCGGTTACTCGGGTGTCGGATCCGGCAAGGCGGTGCCGAATGCGCAAGGACTGACGACCGAACAAATGAGCACGGCGTCCAGCTTCGGGCCGAGCTGGAACTTCGGCGCCGACGGCGTCTGGGTCATGCCGGCCGGCGGCACACATCCGATCCTGCGCTGGCAAACGGAGCAATGAGCGCACGGGCGAGCGGGTCGAGGCCACGCGAAGCGGCCTCGACCCGACCCATTACGGAACGATGGTGCCGTGATTGACTCCGGCAATATTGCCGACAGGACCGGCGCCCGCCACCGCCGCGGAACTCGACGAGTGCTCGATCGTGCCGTTGTTGAGGCCGACGATACCGCCCGTCGCCCGCGTGCCCGTCGAGTCGACAAATCCGTCGGTATGCACGTTGGCGATCAGCCCGTCGTTCACGCCCGCCAGCGCGCCGAGATACGTATTGGCCGCGTCGACGTTGACATACAGATCGAGGTTGCGAACCGTGCCGCCCGAACCGATCCGCCAGAAGAGACCGACATCGGCATCGTCGGACTTGTCGGCCTGCTCCGTGCCGTTGTGTTTCCAGTTCGTGATGATATGGCCCATGCCGTCGAACTGTCCCGTGAAGGCCGTGCGTGACGCCTGGCCCAGCACGGGAAACTGCGAGGTGTCTTTCAGATCGGTCGTGAGCGCGCTGCCGAGCGCGTAGGTCCCGGCCATGTCGTTCTGTATCTTCGACAGATCGTCGAAATTATTGACGAGCTTATACGCCGTCACCTGCGTCCTCAGCCCGCTCGAAGGCGCGGGGCTCCATGCGGCATTCGAGCGGATGGTACCGGGCGTCCACTTGCCGGTCATGTCGTACAGCGCGGAGACGATGCCGGTCCTCAAAGGCCGCGAATCGCGCGCGCGGCAATGGCTCGCGAGCTTCGATCCGTCCCTGGGCATCGACGACACCACGCGCCTCGTCGTGCGCTAAAAGGCGAGCGGCGGCGCGCCCGTGGCCGAACTGTTCCGCGCCGGACGCGGCCCGGTCACGCTGATTCTCTGGGCGATCAGCTTCATGAACCTGATCGATGTGTACTTCCTGTCGAACTGGCTGCCCACCGTGATGCGCGACGCCGGTTATTCGCCCGGCATGGCCGTGCTGGTTGGCACGCTATTGCAGACGGGCGGCGTGATCGGCACGCTGATGCTCGGCTGGTTTATCGAGCGCTTCGGCTTCGTGCGCGTGCTGCTGGCGTGTTTCTGCGTCGGCGCGGTGTGCGTCGGGATGATCGGCGGCGTCGCGCATGTGCAGCTCTGGCTGTTCGTCGCGGTGTTCGCGAGCGGCTTTTGCATCGTCGGCGGTCAGCCCGCGGTCAATGCGCTCGCCGGTAATTACTATCCGACGGCGCTGCGTTCGACCGGCATCGGCTGGAGTCTGGGCATCGGGCGGGTGGGATCGGTGATCGGCCCGCTCGTCGGCGGACAGATGATCGCGCTCGGCTGGAGCAACGTCGCGCTGTTTCATGCGGCGGCCGCGCCGGTGGCGTGTTCAGCGCTGCTGGTCGTGGTGCTGGCGTGGGCGCGGCGGGAGAAGGGCGGAATGGTGCGAACGGCGTGAGTCGTCAGGCGATGCGACGGCGCAGCGCATCGCGCCGTTCCCACCACGCTGCCACCAGAAACGCCAACGCCGCGACCGTCAGCACGGCGATCAACGCATCCGCGCCGACGCGCCGCATCAGCGCGCCCGCGACGATCGGGCCGCCGAAGCTCGCCACGCTCCACGACGCGCCGACGATCGCCGTCGCCGATACCAGAGCCGCGCCGCGAAAGCGTTCGCCGCACGCGACGATCGACAGCGTGTAGACGCTGCCCGCCGCCGCGCCGATCACGAACAGCAGCGGCCAGCAAATCCACGGATACGCCACCGCCCACGGCAGCCACGGCAGCAGCACCGTCACGACGACGCCCGCGTCCGCATGCACCTTCGCGCGCCCGATGCGGTCCGCGAGCCAGCCGATGGGGAACTGCATCAGCGTGTCGCCGAGCAGGATCGCGGAGGCGAACAGCACGCCCACTTTCGCGTCGATGCCGTGCGACATCGCGAACAGCGGCATCAGCGAGAGCGCGAGCGTATCGAACAGCGCGAAAAATCCCGTGCCGATGACCAGCGCCGGCATGCGCGGCAGCACTTGCCGCCAGTCGCCGTGCTCGCCTTCGTCGGCATCGAGCGCGTGCGGAGAGACGCGGATCATCGCAAGCGCGGGCAGCGCCAGCAGAAACACCGCGCCGCAGATCGCGAAGCGCATCGACGTCCAGTCGCCGATCGCGCTGATCAGCACCGGACCCGTCATCTGGAACAGCGTGAAGTCGGTCGCGTAGATGGCGACGACGCGCCCGCGCGTGGAGTCGTCGGCGAGTTGCGTGACCCAGGCTTCGCCGATGGTAAACAGCAGCATCAGCGCCGCGCCGCACAGGAAGCGCAGCGCGGCCCACAGCCACAGGTTGGTGGAGAATTGCATCGCGATGGTCGCGAAGGCCGCGACGATCACCGTGCCGACGATGGTCTCGCGCGCGCCGTAACGCATCGCGATGCGGCTCGCGATCGGCGCGACGGCGAGGCCACCGCCTGCCTGCATCGCCGTCATCAGGCCGGCGACGTCCGAGCCGTGACCGGCTTGCGTCAGCGCCAGCGCGGTCAGCGGCAGCGTCGCGCCGAGGCCCAGCCCGACCACGGCGACGCTCAGAATCAGCGCGAGAAAATCCTTCGAGAGAATGCGGTTCATCGACCGCAATTTACCGCAGCGGACAAAAGCAGCGCACCAGAGATCAGGCAGCTTGTCCGATCGACAACCGTCGCGCGCGCTTGTCGAGCGTCGCGGACAACAGCGTCAGCGCGAACGAGCAGGCCGCCATGCCGATGCCGACCCACGGCAGCGCCGTCAACGGCGCGCCCGCGCTTATCACGCAGCCGCCGAGCCACGCGCCGGTCGCGTTGCCGAGGTTGAACGCGCCCTGATTGAGCGTCGAGGCGAGATTCGGCGCGTCGCTGGCGCGGTTGACGATCAGGATCTGCAATGGCGGCACGATCGCGAACGCCAGCACGCCCCACAGGAAGATCGTGATCGACGCGGAGACGGGCTCGTGCATCGTGCCGGCGAAAATCGTCAGGATCACGACGATCGCGATCAGGAACGACAACAGCGAGCGCAGCAGCTTCCAGTCGGCGAGCTTGCCGCCGAGCGTGCTGCCGACCGTCAGGCCGAGACCGAACAGCAGCAGCACGTAAGTGACCGCATGCGGCGAAAAGCCCGTGACGTCTTCGAGGATCGGCGTGATATACGTAAACACCGAAAACAGGCTGGCCGACGCGAGCACGCTGATGCCGAGCACCATCAGCACTTGCGGGTTCTTCAGCACGTCGAATTCGCGCAGGATGCTGGTTTCGCGCATCTCGATATGCTTCGGCAAACAAACCTGCAACGCGTCCGCCGCGACGAGGCCGATCAGCGTGACGACCCAGAAGGTTGCGCGCCATCCGGCCGCCTGACCGAGCGCGGTGCCGAGCGGCACGCCCAGCACGTTGGCAAGCGTGAGGCCGGTGAACATCAGCGCGATGGCTTGCGCGCGGCGATTCGGCGCGACGAGATCGGCGGCGACCACCGAGCCGATGCCGAAAAACGCGCCGTGACAGAACGTCGTGACGATGCGCGCGCCCATCAGCACCCAGTAATTCGGCGCGATGGCGCACAGCAGATTGCCGACGATAAACACCGCGATCAGCCCCATCAGCGCCTTTTTGCGCGGCATCTTCGCGGTGACGATGGCGAGAATCGGCGCGCCGAGCGCATAGCCCGACACGAGCATGCCGGCGGCGGGAATCGTCACGCCGGGATCGCGGGCGACGTTGGGCAAGAGGCCCATGATGACGAATTCGGTCGTGCCGATGCCGAACGCGGCAACGGCGAGAGCGAGGAGCGGAAGAGGCATGGGGAGCGCGCGGAGTGTCACGCTTAAGGCGCGTCGTCGGGCTGGCGGCGCAGGCCGTAAGGCGGATTACAGATACAAGCTCGGATTCTACCTAAACCATTTTTGAGATGCCGGTAGAAACCCTAAGTGTTGCCGGGCCGCGCGATACTGCGCGGCGAACGATATTTTTAAGGAAGGGCGCGGCGGCGCAGGAGTTTTGCGTCATGTCGCATCAAGCACGATGGATGTTTCGCGCGAGGCGGCGTCGTGGTCAGATCGTTGCGCATGAAACATCAGTAGATTGTGCCGGCTACTGTTGGAAATTCGCAGCAACTTATTGATCCGCATCAAATGAAAAAAATTCTGTTTGGGCTAATCGCCGGTCTGTGTGTCGCCGCCAATGTGCAGGCGCAGAGCAATGCGATGGGTCCGTTCGCGACGCCTTCGGGCGAACTGCAATTCGTGCGCGACGATCGCGATTTTGTCGCCACCTACGACCGGCAGATTTTCGATCGCTTCGACGCGAAGACGCTGGCGCATTTCGACGCGCCGGCGGATGCAAGCGGCAAGCTCGCGCGCACGCTCGTGCAGACGGAAGCCGGTCCGGTGCTGTACGACTTCCGCCGCAATCCGCCGCTGGTGCAGCGCACCGGCAAGCGCATGACGGTGCAGCGCGTGTTCTGGCAGGGCGAAGAGGTCGTGATGCAGGGCTCGCAGGGCTGGTATCGCTTTCAGCGCGGCGCGCTGACGAAGCTCCAGTCGTCGACGTCCATCTATCACTGAGATCTATCACTAAGGCGCGCTAAGACGCGCGCACGCCGAATACGCGTTCGCTCGCGACGACATACACCGCCTCGCCGCGCGCGTCGTCGTTGATTTCGAAGCCGCCGGTGAACGCGCCGAACGCCGGCAGCACGCCCGCGCGCGCACCGAAGCGAAAGCACGGCAGGCGCGCGCTATCGACCCGCGTCTTCAGCCGATACACCGGATGCTCGTGACCCGCGAGCGCGTACGCATCGTCCACTTGCTGCGGATGATGACAAAGCGCCCACGGCCCCAGCCGATACGGTTCCTTCACCAGTTCGATGCCGAACGACGCCGGCAGCGCGCCCGCGTGCCGGTCGTGATTGCCTTCGACCAGCACCAGCCGCAAGCCGCGATGCTTCTCGCGCCACGCTTCGAGCGCGCGCAGGGTTTCGTCGGCGTGGGATTCGCGCGCGTGCAGAAGATCGCCGAGAAAGACGACGCACGCGGGCTTGTGCGTCGCGATCAGCGTATCGAGACGCGCGAGGGTTTCGCCGGTCGCGCCCGCGGGCACCGGAATGCCGCGCGCGCGAAACACGGCGTCCTTGCCGAAATGGGCATCGGCGATAAAGAGGGTCATCGCGCGCGGATCGAATGCCGCGCGTTCTGCCGAGAGCACGAGCGCGTGCCCGTGTAAGTCGATCGTCAGTGCTTCTACCGCCATGTTGCTCCTATGATTGCGCCGCTTTTTCCAGATCCGCCAGCATACGCTCGACGCGATCCGCGAGCTTTTCGGTGCTGACTTTCTCGCGCAATCGCCCGACGATCAGCGGAAAGGCGAACGGCGTCGGCTTCTTCGGATGCGTGAGAGCGAGGCGGCTCGCGCTCATGCGTTCGAGCGCCGCGCGCAATCGGCCGAGTTCGAGCTCTTGCAGCATCACTTCCTGATCGGCCTGCGCGAGCAGCAGATTGTCGCTGTCGTGCTTGCGGAAGACTTCATAGAACAGTCCGCTCGATGCCTGCAATTGCCGCGCGCTTTTCTGCTGTCCCGGATGCCCCTGATAAATCAGCCCCGACACGCGCGCGATTTCCCGAAACCGCCGCGCCGACAACTCCGATGCATTGAGGCTCGCGAGAATGTCGTGCTCCAGATTCTCCGGCGAAAACAGGCCGTCGGCGATCAGCGCGTCCCAGTCGAACGGGCGCGCCGACAGCAATTCGAAGCCGTAATCGTTCATCGAAATGGAGAAGGTGCTCGGCTGATCGCGCGCGACGCGCCAGCCGATCAGCGAGCCCAGGCCGATATGCGCCATGCGTCCCGCGAACGGATAGCAGAAGAAATGATGCCCTTCGCGCGAGCGCACGCTTTCCACGACCAGCACGCCCGGTCCCGGCAGCGCGGACCACTTCGCCTGCAAGTCGAGCAGTGGTTTGACCGCGCGCATTTCCGGTTCGTCATACACGCCGTCGCTCGCGCGCGCGAGCATAACGAGCGCCGCGTCCGACAGTTCGGATGACAGCGGCATCTTGCTGCCGGGCCATGAAGGCATCGCGCCGCGCGAGGAGGTCGCGCGCTTCACGTAGGCGGTCATGTCGCGCACGCGGATCAGTTCGAGCGTGCGTCCGCCGAAGGTGAAGACATCGCCCGGTTTCAGACGCGAGATGAAGGTTTCCTCCATTGCGCCGATGCGCCCGCCCGTCATATACGCGACGTTGATGGTCGCGTTGGAGACGATGGTCCCGACATTGTTGCGATGCTGCCGCACCAGATCCTCGCGCGGCACGCGATACACGCCGTCGTCGCCCTTCACGACGCGGTGATAGTCCGGATACGCCGCCAGCGACGCGCCGCCGCGCTCGACGAAGGCCAGCGCCCAGTCGAATTCCTGCTGCGTCAGATCGCGATACGCGTAGGCGGTGCGCACTTCGTCGAGCATGTCGGCGGACGTGAAACCGCCGCCGATCGCCACGGTGACGAGATGCTGCACAAGCACGTCGAGCGGCTTCAGCGGCATGTCGCGTCCTTCGATGCGATGCTCGCCGATCGCCCAGCGCGCCGCCGCCGCCTCGACGAGTTCGAGCGCGTGCGTCGGCACGATCGTCACGCGCGAGACGCGTCCCGGCGCGTGGCCGGATCGCCCGGCGCGCTGCATCAGGCGCGCGACGCCCTTCGGCGAGCCGATCTGAAACACGCGATCGACCGGCAGAAAATCGACGCCGAGATCGAGACTCGACCTGCAGACGACCGCTTTCAACTGGCCGTTTTTCAGACCGAGTTCGACCCAGTCGCGCACTTCCTTATCGAGCGAACCGTGATGCAGCGCGATCAAACCGGCCCATTCCGGACGCCGCTCAAGCAGCGCGCGATACCAGAGTTCCGCCTGCGAGCGCGTGTTGGTAAAGACCAGCGAGCTTTGCGCATGCTCGATTTCATCGGCGACGGGACCGACTTGCCGCACGCCGAGATGGCCGCCCCACGAAAAGCGTTCGATGGTGTCGGGAATCAGCGTATCGACGACCAGCGTTTTCGGCTGCGCGCCCTGCACGACGACGCGCCGCGTTCGCACCGGATGCAGCAGCGCATCGTGCGCGAGCGCGAGATTGCCGAGCGTCGCGGACAAGCCCCAGATCTGCACGTCGGGACGCCAGCGCGCGAGCCGCGCGATCGCCAGTTGCGTCTGCGTGCCGCGCTTGTTGCCGAGCAGTTCGTGCCATTCGTCGACGACGATCATCCGCACATGCGCGAGTTCGTCGCGCGCGTTGGCGCGGGTCAGCATCAGCGTGAAGCTTTCGGGCGTCGTGACGAGCGCCGATGGCATGCGCCGGCTTTGTCGCGCGCGTTCGCTCGATGAGGTATCGCCCGTGCGCAGTCCGACCGTCCACGGCACGTTGAGCGACGTGACGGCGGTTTGCAGCGCGCGGGCGGTATCGGCGGCGAGCGCGCGCATCGGCGTGATCCAGAGGACGGTGAGCGGTGCGGCGGTTCGTTCGCTCGCTTTTGTTTTCGCTTTTGTCTTGCGACGCGGCGGTCCTGCAAACGCGGCCAGCGCGCCGAGCCACACGGCCCATGTCTTGCCCGCGCCGGTCGTCGCGTGCAGCAGGCCGCTCGCGCCGCGTTCGACTTCGCGCCACATGTCGCGCTGAAACGGGAAGGGCGTCCAGCCGCGTTCGGCGAACCATCGCGCGATGCGGTCTTCGATGGGCTTGGCGGCTTTCGCTTCGTCGTAGTTCAGCGGCGCGGGCTTGAACAACTCGGCGGCGGCATCGAGTTTCGCTTGCGCCGCTTTCGTGCGCGGAATGCGTCGCGGGCGCGGATTGCGGCGCTTCGTCGGCGTATCGGCGATATCGTCGGCGCTCATGCGATGGCCTCGTCGAGAAAGCCTTTGAGCATGGCGAGCGTGTCGGCGTCGTCGATCGATTTATCCGTGCGCCAGCGCAGCATGCGCGGAAAGCGCACCGCGATGCCCGACTTGTGGCGCGGACTCGCCTGAATGCCTTCGAAGCCGATCTCGAAGACGAGCGTCGGCGTGACGCTGCGCACCGGCCCGAACTTTTCGACGGTCGTCTTGCGCACGATCGCGTCGACTCGGCGCATCTCTTCGTCGGTGAGGCCTGAATAGGCCTTGGCGAAGGGCACGAGCGTGCGCACGCCATCGGCTTCGTCCCAGACGGCGAAGGTGAAATCGGTATAAAGGCTTGCGCGCCGTCCGTGGCCGCGTTGCGCGTAGAGCAGCACGGCGTCGATCGAATACGGATCGATCTTCCATTTCCACCACGTCCCGGACGCCTTCGTGCGGCCGACGCCGTACATCGACGCGCGCTCCTTCAGCATCAGACCTTCGACGCCGCGCGCGCGGCTTTCGTCGCGCAGCACGGCAAGCGCCTGCCAGTCCGATGTGGCGACCATCGGCGACACGCGCAGCACATCCACCGCCAGCGATCGAGCCAGCGCATCGAGCTTCGCGCGACGCGTGTGCAGCGCGTCGGTGCGCAGATCGCGGCCGTTTTCTTCGAGCAGATCGTAGGCGAGCAGGGCGGCGGGCGAATCGGCGAGCACTTTCTTCGTCAGCGACTTACGCGTGATGCGCGGCTGCAAACGCGCGAACGGCAGCGGCGCGCTCGCGCCCGGTTCCCACGCGAGGATTTCGCCGTCGATCACGGTGCCATCGGGCAAGGCTTCGCCCAGTTGCGCCAGCTCCGGAAAGCGTTCGGTGACGAGATCCTCGCCGCGCGACCAGATCCACACGCGGCCGCCGCGCTTCACCAGTTGCGCGCGTATGCCGTCCCATTTCCATTCGACGATCCAGTCCGACGGATTCCCGAGCGTCGCCGGATCGGTCTGCAACGGATGCGCGAGAAAGAACGGGTAAGGCAAGCCGAGATCGCTTTCGTGCGGCGTATCGACATCTTCGCCCGCGGATTCCGGCGCGATCAGCCGCAGATAACGCGCCGCGCTCGGCGCCTGCCGCGAATCGGTCCAGCCGACCATCCGCTGCGCGATGCGTTTGTGATCGACGCCCGCGACCTGCGCGAGCGCGCGCACCACCAGTTGCCGCGCGACGCCGACGCGAAAGCCGCCGCCGATCAGCTTGGTCAGCAGAAAGCGCTCGCCCCAGTTCAGTTCGTCCCAGTAGCCGAGCAGGCGTTCGCGCAGTTCGGCGGGATCCGCGCCGCGCAGCGTCAGCACGCGTTCCTCGATCCATTGCGCCAGCCCGAGTTCGGATTCGCGCGTGGCGGGCGGCAGCACATGCGCGATGGTTTCCGCCAGATCGCTGACCGCCTGATACGACTCCTCGAACAGCCATTCCGGCAAGCCCGAGTGGTCGCGCGCGAAGCCGATCATCAGACGCGTCGGCACCGACTGGCGCGGTTTGCCACCCGCCAGAAAGTACGATGCCCACGCCGCGTCTTCCGGTTCGGCGGCGGAGAAATACGCGATCAGCGCTTCGAGCTTTTCGTTGGTCGACGTCGTGGCGTCGAGCGCGGTATAGAGCGCGGCGAAGCGTTTCATGTCGTCGGGCGCTCCGTGGTTTCCGCGGGCGATGCATCGGGGCTTCGACGACATCGTCGCCGTATTCGGTCTGGAACGCGCTCGCGTCGAGTCCTTGCTCGCGCAGCCATCGCACCATCGGCTCGATCTGGCCGTGCGTGACGATCACGCGTTCCGCCTGCGTCGCGCCGATCGCCAGTTGCAGTCCCGGCCAGTCCGCATGATCCGACAGCACGAAGCCGCGATCGACGCCCTTGCGACGCCGCGTGCCGCGCAGCCGCATCCAGCCCGAGGCGAAGGCGTCGCTGTAATCGCCGAAGCGTCGCATCCACGTGCTGCCTTGCGCGGACGGCGGTGCGACGATCAGCGCGCCCTTGAACGCGGCCTTGTCTTTCGCGGCGATATCGCTGACCGGCCGCGTGTCGGGCAAGGCCACGCCCGCTTCGCGATACGCGCGATTCAACGGCTCGACCGCGCCGTGACAGAAGATCGGACCGATGCCCGCATCGACGCTGGCGAGCACGCGCTGCGCCTTGCCGAACGAATAGCAGAACAGCACCGACGCGCGTCCTTGCGCCGCGTTATGCCGCCACCATGTGTCGACGCCGTCGAACACGACTTGCGACGGATCCCATCGATAGATCGGCAGGCCGAAGGTCGATTCGGTGATGAAGGTGTCGCAGCGCACCGGTTCGAAGGGCGCGCAGGTCGGATCGGGCTCGACCTTGTAATCGCCCGATGCGACCCACACGCGCCCGCCGTGCTCGACGCGAACCTGCGCCGAGCCGAGCACGTGACCGGCCGGATGCAGCGATACGCGCACACCGTTCACGTCGATTGCTACACCGTATGGCAGACCTTGCACGTCGATATCGGGCAGACGCGAAAGCAGCACGCCGCGTCCCGGTTCGGCGCACAAGTAATGTGCGTGACCGAAACGCGCGTGATCCGCGTGCGCATGCGTGATGACGGCGCGCTCGACGGGCCGCCAGGGATCGATATAAAAGCGGCCCGGCGGACAGTAAAGCCCTTCGGGACGCGCGACGATGAGGTCAGAAGAGTTGTCCACTTATCGTTTGCGTGACAGCCGCGTGAAGCCTGAGCCTGCGGGCGTTGTTGCTGTGTTCGTTTCGGGCAACAAAAGCATGTGACGTGCCCGTCATGGCTCTTTCACGTTTGACGGCTAGGGTGTAAAAGTTTAATTGGCCTTAGCTTCTGTTTAGTGAGGCTGTACGCGAGTCGAGCGCGCACGGGGCGCGCGAACCGCAGTTCTCTTTAGATGCCGAACATGGACACGATGGTTGCGCCGACCGCCGCAGAAGCGGTCTGGATCGTCAGGCTCCAAAGCCATCCCCAGTATGACTTCGTGCGCCTGAAGCGGGTATTTCCCGAGGTGGGAGCACGTCATCAGGTCGTGCTCGTCGATGTGCGCAAGCTGCTCGCGTGCGCCGATCGCGACGACACCGACTACGTGCTAAAAGGCGTCGACGACTGGCATGCCGGGAAGGTGCGCGGCATCCGCGAGTTCCTCGATCCGGATAATCCCCGCGTGCCGGAAATGCCTTACGTGACCATCACCGCGCGACGGTCGGGCGGTTTGCTCGGCCTGATCGGCGTGCATCGGGAAGGCGTGGTCGCGTTTCGCAACGGGCAGCATCGCGCGCGCTACATGGCGCACGCGGGCGCGTTATGCATGCCGGTGGAAGTGCACGAGCGCGAAGCGGATCTGCTTCGAGAGATGTGCTCCGCGCCCGATAGCTCGGACGCGGAATACGGCGAACTCGTTTAAGAGTCAGGCGTCGACGATGTTGCGCGGCGCGCCCGAGACCCACGCCTGCACGTTGCCGAGCGTGGTTGTCGCGATCTCGATGAGCGCCTCGCGCGTGAAAAACGCCTGATGCGCGGTGACGATCACGTTCGGGAACATCAGCAGACGCGCGAGCACGTCGTCCTGCAGCAGATGATCCGAGTGATCCTCGAAGAACAGGCCGCCTTCTTCTTCATACACATCGAGTCCGAGATGCCCGAGCTGGCCGCTCTTGAGCGCGCCGATCAGCGCACGGCTTTCGACCAGTCCGCCGCGGCCGGTGTTGATGAGCATCGCGCCGCGCTTCATGCGGTTGAGCGCGTGCTCGTTGATCAGGTGATAGGTCGACGGCAACAGCGGACAGTGCAGCGAGACGACATCCGAATTGGCGAGCAGTTCGTCGAGTTCGACATAACGCGCGCCGCGCGCGAGCAGATCGTCGGCGGGTTTGCCGGGATCGTAGCAAAGCAGCTGCATGCCGAAGCCCGCCATGATGTTGCCGAACACGCGCCCGATGATGCCCGTGCCGATCACGCCCACGGTCTTGCCGTGCAGATCGAAACCGAGCAGTCCGTTGAGCGAGAAATCGCCTTCGCGGGTGCGCGCCACCGCGCGATGCAGCCGCCGGTTGAGCGTGACGATCATGCCGAGCCGTTTCGCCGCATTCAGATCGACGTGATTGAAGCCCGCCGAACGCAGCGCGATCACGCGCGTGCCGCCTTCGTGCAGACGTTCGAGCACGGCCTCGTCGACGCTGTCTTTGACGAACGGACAGACGGCCGTGAATCCTCTCGCGAGGATGGCCGTCTCGGCGTCCAGATGCGCTTCCTGAAAATCCAGCTCGATGCCGAACGACGTGTTCGCCTGCGCGAAGGTGTCGGCATCGTACTGACGTGCGCTGAAGAGAATCAGCCGGGTGGGATTCGAGGCGGTCATGTTGGTTGGCCAGTCCGGTCGGGTCGAGTGACGTGTACTGGCCAACCTGAACCGCTACGCGGCCAGTGACGCGCGATCAGTGAGCAATGGCTTGCGCCGCGCTGGAATTCGTCGCCGAATTGAACGGAGGCGGCGGCTGCCGGAACACTTCGTCGGGCTTCGCGGCGGCGGTGTTGATTTCCTGCGTCAGCTTTTCCAGAGCATAGTCGATGAAGAACCGGGTCTTGGCGGGCAGATATTGACGGCCGGGGTACACAATCGACACTTTCATTTCCGGATCGTCGATGGAGTACTCGGGCAGCAGGCGCACCAGCGTGCCGTCCTTGAGGTCGCCCGCCACGATGCCTTCCGGCAGGATCGACACGCCCATGTCGCGCAGCGTGGCGAGCCGTACCATCAGCGCGCTGTTGACCGAATAGACCGGCGTGAGCGTGACCTGATCCGACGAGCCGTGTTTGTGGCGGAAGTGCCAGGACGAACTGCGGATGTCGTTGGGCAGGCCGACCGTGGGCATGTTCTGCAGATCGGCGGGCGCGGCCGGCAGCCCGTGTTCGGCGATGAACGTGGGCGTGGCGACCGGCACCAGCGCGTTCAGCCCGATCGGACGTTCGACCAGCGCGGTGCTCGTCACCATGAATGCCGTGACGATTTCGACGTCATATCCGTCCTCGACTAAATCGACATGTCTTTCAGCGAGCGTGAGCCGGACATTAACTTTTGGATACTGTTTTCTGAATCCATCGATTAATGGCGTGAGTGTCAGTAACGATAGTGCGCTTGAAGCGACCACGCGCAGGGTGCCGCTCGGTTCACCCTCCGTATGCGTGACAGTCGATTCGAGATGATCCAATTCTTCGAGTAATGCACGGCAGCCTTCCAGATAACGCGTGCCTGCTTCCGTCAAGGACAGGTTGCGAGTGGTGCGATTAATCAGGCGGGTTCTCAAATGCGCTTCGAGCATGGCAATTGCCCGGGTTACCAGCGCATTGGAGACATCGAGTTGTTGCGCGGCGCGACGAAAACTTTCAGTGTCCGCGACGCGAACGAAGACGCGCATTGCGTGGATCTGGTTCATCTTGTTGCCCTCTCGGTTTGTGCCATCTTCGGTCATCGACTTGGGCCCTGTATGACGGGCGTGTCGACTTTTTGAAAAGCTCGTGTAGCGGATAATATTGACACCCTGACGATATTGCAATATCAGAATCAACATGCCTCGAAAAGAGCAAAAGTTACCGAAAGAGCAGATTATTGCGATGTTGGGGTCGGTGAGAAGAAATCACTTTTGCGGCGGGGCGGCGAGGAAGAAAGGATTCTGTCATCGGTTCCGATGTATGTTAAACCACCATTTATAAATACAAACCGCGGACGATAAATTGTTATTATGAAAGTTGAGGATTTGCTTAATTTGGTTGATCGTGCTGGGGCCGTACGTAATATATCAGCAGCAATAATTAACTTGAAAAAGAGAAATCAATCGTCCTACTGTTCGAGATATTTGAATTCGATATAAATGCATTTCACGTTGTATATAGGATGGAATAACGGCGGCGAAATATATTTTTGGAAAGGCGCGAAATCATGCTATGGCATTTGCTTGCGACGCAACCAGAAATCGCGCTATTCGCGAGTCTCGCGATAGGCTTCTTCATCGGATCGTTCAAATTCGGTCCCATTCAGCTCGGCGGCGTATGCGGCACGCTGATCGTCGCGCTGATTCTCGAGCAAAGCGGCGCGCGCATCTCGCCGGATCTCAAGAATATTTCCTTCGCACTGTTCATATTCGCGCTCGGATTTACGGGCGGCCCGCAATTCTTCGCCAATATCGGCCGCGGATGGCGTTACGGCGCGCTGTCGCTGGTCGAAGTCGTCGTGGTGGTCGCGCTGGTGCTCGCGGCCGCCACGCTGCTCAGGCTCGATGCGGGCACCGCCGCCGGCTTGCTTGCGGGCGGCGCGACGGAATCGGCCGTGATCGGCACGGCGTCGGAGGCGATCGGCCGGCTCGGGCTGGACGCGGCGCAGACCGCGCGTTTGCAGGCCAACATCGTCACGGCGTACAGCGTCAGCTATCTGTTCGGGCTGGTCACGATCGTGCTGTTTTGCAGCCAGATCGCGCCGCTGATCCTGCGCGTGAATCTGCGCGACGAAGCCGAACGCGTCTGGCGCAAGCTCGGCGGCGACGGCGCGCTCGCCGAAGGCCAGTCGCTCGCGATGCCGCCGCTCGCCGGCCGCGAGCTCAAGGTGACGATGGCGTCTGGCGAAAGTATCGGCGATCTGGAAAAGCGCTTCGGCAACAACATCAGCGTGCAGCGCGTGCTGCGCGACCGCTCCGTCATCAAGGCGCAACCGACGGTCGTGCTGAAGGAAGGCGATCGCATCGTGATCGGCGGCGGCGCGAGGCGGTGATCGAGGCGATTCCCGTCATCGGCGAGGAAGTGTTCAACGGCGGCGTGTCGGATGTGTTCGTCAAAAAGCCGATGTGATGCTGACGCGCCGCGAGATGCACGGTCTCACGCTCGCTCAGGCGCGCGCCCGCGCGACGCCCGCCGAAGGACGCGGCGTGTTCGTCGCGGCGGTGACGCGGCTCGACAGCACGATTCCCGCGCTGCCGAACACGCAGGTGCATCGCGGCGACGTGCTGACGCTGGTCGGCAACAAGGAGGACGTCGCGCGCGGCGCGGCTCGGTTACATCATCCGCGCGACGCAGAAGACCGATTTCGTGTTTCTCAGGCTCGGCGTGCTGATTGGCATCGGCATCGGAAGGCTGTCGGCGAACGTGGGCGGCGTCGAGCTCACGCTCGGCACGGGCGGCGGCTGTCTGCTCGCGGGACTGCTGTTTGGCTGGATTCGCTCGCGTCATCCGCTGATCGGCTCGCTGCCGTCGGCGGCCGCGCAGATCATCAAGGATTTCGGGCTGTGCACGTTTATCGCGGCGGTCGGTTTGTCGGCGGGCGCGGATGCGCTGCGGCTGATCGCGAGTACGGCGTCGCGCTGCCGGTGGCGGGCATCGTCATCACGCTGGGGCCGGCGCTGGCGTCGCTGTTCGTCGAGCGCGTGCTGCTCAAACTCGACGTGCCGATGCTGCTCGGCGCGATCGCCGGCCAGCAGTGCAGCACGCCCGCCATCAGCGCGTTGTCGGGCGTGACGGGCAATGCGACGCCGGTCATCGGCTACACCATCACGTATGCGCTGTCGAACGTGTTGCTGCCGTTGCTCGGGCCGCTGGTGGTCGGGCTCGTCGCGAAGATCGGATGAGACGTGACAAGGGGACGTCATGGACTGGTTGCACCAGATTTTCCAGAAGACGCCTGAAACCGCGCTGTTTCTGTCGCTCGCGGTGGGTTATCTGATCGGGCAGATCAACTTCGGCAAGTTTCAGCTGGGCGGCGTCGGCGGATCGCTGCTGGCGGCGGTCGTCGTGAGTCAGGTGGGCGTGCAGATCGACAACGGCGTGAAATCGGTGATGTTCGCAGTGTTCATCTACGCGGTCGGCTACGACTCGGGGCCGTAGTTCTTCAATTCGCTGAATCGCCGGACCTTGCGCGAAATCGCGATGGCCGTGTTTCTCGCGGTGTCGGCGCTCGTCACGGTGATCGTCTGCGCGCGCGTATTCCGGCTCAACAAGGGACTCGCGGCGGGATTGGCGGGCGGCGCGCTGACGCAATCGGCGATCATCGGCACGGCGGGCGACGCGATCGCGCGGCTCGGCCTGTCGGGGCGCAGGAGACCAAGGCGCTGCAGGCCGACGTGGCGATCGCATACGCGGTGACGTACGTGTTCGGCTCGCTCGGCGCGATCATCGTGTGCGTCAATATCCTGCCGAAGTTCATGGGGCAGGGCTTGCGCGAAGCGTTGATCGAGGCGGAGAAGACGCTGGCGGGCAGCGCGGCGGGGCCGTCGGCGGGACAGGTGTCGGCGCTGCCGTCGCTGGTCGGGCGGGCGTATCGGATTGGCGTGAGCGCGGCGGGACGGACCATCGGCGAGATCGCCGAGCAGGACATGATCACGGTCGAGCGCATCCGGCGCGCGGGGCGGCCGCTGGAGCCGCGTCCGGACATCATGCTGGAGCCGGACGATATCGTGCTGGTGGTGGGACGTCGCGAGGTGATGGTCGGCGCGGCGGCGCAGCTCGGCCAGGAAGTCGCCGATTCCGACGGCATGAGCCTCGTCATGCAGAAGCGGCAGGGCGTGTTCACTAAACGCGGGATGAATCACACGACGATTGCCGCCGTGCGCGCGACGGTCGATCGCGACATACGGCACGGCGTGTATCTGCAGGAGATTTCGCGCGTCGGCATGCCCTTGCCGGTGCTGCCCGAAACGCAACTCGAACACGGCGACGTGCTGACCTTCTTCGGTTCGCCGCAGGATACGAAGCGCGCCGTCGATGCCGCCGGTTACGAGCTGCCGTATTCGAACAAGACCGACTTCATCTATATGGGCGTGGGGATCGTGATCGGCTTGCTGCTCGGTCTGATCGTCGTGCGCGTGGGCGGCATTCCGATCACGCTCGGCTCGGGCGGCGGCTGTCTGCTGGTGGGCCTCGTATTCGGCTGGATGCGCGGCAAGCATCCGATGTACGGCGTGATGCCGCCCGCCGCGTCGCAGTTGCTGAAGGATCTGGGGTTGGCCGCGTTCGTCGCTGTGGTCGGATTGAATTCGGGCCTGCAGGCGGTCGTCACGGTCAAGCAGAGCGGACTGACGATCTTTCTGCTCGGTGTCTTCGTCACGCTGTTCCCCTTGCTGCTGACGATGCTGTTCGGCCGCTACGTGCTGCGCTACGACAACGCGGCGATTTTCGCGGGCGCGCTGTCGGGCTCGCGCAGTGCGAATCCCGCGTTCGGCGGCGTGCTCGATCGCGCCGACAGCGCGGTGCCGACGGCCGCGTTCGCCGTCACCTATGCGCTCGCGAACGTGCTGCTGACCTTGCTCGGGCCGCTGGTCGTCGGGCTGGTGTGATCGTTCTGGCGTGTTCCTTGCGTTAGCTCCTTGCGCCATAATCGGCGGACGAACAAGGAGGCTACTCATGACGAATGCAAAATCCACCGTCACCTTGCCCGACGGCGAAACCATTCCGAAGCTCGGCCAGGGCACCTGGGAAATGGGCGAACGCCCGAACGCGCGCGAGGCCGAAATCGCGGCGCTGCGCGAGGGCGTCGACCTCGGGATGACGCTCATCGATACCGCCGAAATGTACGGCGATGGCGAGAGCGAGAAACTCATCGCCGAAGCGCTGGGCGATCGGCGCGACGAGTTGTTTATCGTCAGCAAGGTGTATCCGCATAACGGCAGCGAGCGCGGCGTGGTCGCGGCGTGCGAGCGCAGTTTGCGGCGGCTGCAGACGGATCGCATCGATCTTTATTTGCTGCACTGGCGTGGCGGGGAGGATTTGCCGGGCGTCGTCGCGGGGTTCGAGAAGCTGCGGCGCGATGGCAAGATTCGTCACTGGGGCGTGAGCAATTTCGATGTCGACGATCTCGAGGAACTCTTCGCGCTCGATGGCGGCGATGCTTGCGCGACGGATCAGATTCTTTATAACGTCGCGCGGCGTGGGCCGGAGTTTGATTTGCTGCCTTGGATGCGGGAGTGGCGGATGCCGGCGATGGCTTATAGTCCGGTCGATCATGCACGGTTGCCGCGTGGCGGCGTTTTGGAGGCTATTGCTTTGGCGCGGGGCGTTTCTTTTTTTCAGGTCGCGCTCGCCTGGGTTCTTCAGCAGGATGCCGTGTTTGCTATTCCTAAAGCTTCCGATGTTCGGCATGTTCGGGAGAATTTTGCTGCTCTTTCCTTAGCGCTTTCTGCTGATGAGCTGGCGCAGGTTGATCGGGAGTTTCGGGGGCCTACGCGGAAGAGGGGGCTTGAGATGCTCTGATGTCTTTCTTTGTTTTTCGGTTGGGATGTTCAGTAGCCGCCTCCCCGGCGGGGGGCACTTTCTTTGCGGCGGCAAAGAAAGTAACCAAAGAAAGCCGCTTGTCCGATCCTAAGCACCTTCTTGAGCGGCCCCGGCACAGGACTTTCTATTTGGCACAGCAGTAGCGAGTGTTCTCGCGGTTTGTCCCGTTAATGGGTCCCATGCGATCCGCGCTTTCTCGCCTACCTCGGTAACGGTCCCCTTCGGCTTACTCCGGCCTCGCTGCGCGGCCGGTTTAGGGCCGTTTGGGCCACCGGCAGATGTTCAGCGAAACGACCTCGAATATGCCATCGGTTTCTTCGTTATTCGGCCCTACCTTGGGTTGGGCTTCGATGCTTCACGCGCTTTTGGTGGCGTCGCGCAAGCTCTTCGCAACCATCTTGTACTGTGCTCGGGTCGTGCGGGCGCAGCCGACGGTTGCTTTGCTACGTTGCTTGGCTCGGTCATTTGACGCGCGTTACCTGGCTCATTGTTGAGTTTGCTTAGTCGTCAGCGCGCATTCGCGCTTGCCGGTATGGTTTAGCTTCCATTGCTTTTCCTTGCGATATGTCTGACCTCTACTCTGACCGGTCTTATCGTCGGCGCGCGTTTGTTGCGGATACGGCGGCGCTGATTCTTTTCTTCACCACGACGGGCGTGATCAATGAGCGCTTCATCGCGGGGATGAGCTGGGATCAGGTTCTGCACGCGCGCATATTGGGCGCGATTCTGATGGTTCCGGTCGGACGTCCGTATGGAATCTGGCGTGACTTCGTTATGCGCCGCGCGGGTTCTGGACACGTATCGCAACTCTTCTGGGATAGCGTCGCGCTCGTGAGTTTTCAGGTTCCCATCTACGCGGTGATAATCGTGGTCAGCGGCGCGCGCGGAAGCGGCCTGTGGCGAGGTGTCGTCGGCGCAACGGTCATGATGCTCGTACTGGGACGTCCGTACGGCGCTTTTCTCAACGCGGTCCGAAAACTCTTCGGCCTACCACCCGGCGGCGCACGCCCGATGAGCCTGAATAGCTAGGGAAGCAAGCGAAGGTCCGGCAAGAACCCAAACAAAACGACACGACTCAAACACGCGACGAAATCAGAGCACACGCCCCGAGAGCAAGCAAATCTTCATAGAAGCCCTGACCAAGGTAGAGCCGAAAAACGAAAAAACCGTCGCCTCGCAGCAGAAGTGCAAACCAAGGTAGGGCCCGACCAACGGCGAGATTGATACTGCAAAGCAGAAGTCCTGACCAAGGTAGGGCCGAATAACGATCAAACCGATGCCGCCTGTAAGGTCGTTTCGCTGATCACCTGCCGGTTGCCCGTACGGTCCAAAACCGGCCGCGCGAGCGGGCCGGAGTAAGCCGAAGGGGATCGTTACCGAGGTGGGCGAGAAAGCGCTGATCGCATGGGAACCAGCGCCCGGACAGACAATGAAGCCACTCGCTACTGCCGTGCCAAGTCTAAATTCCTGTGCCGGGGCCGCTCAAGAAGGTGCTCAGGATCGGCAAGCGGCTTTCTTTGGTTACTTTCTTTGCCGCCGCAAAGAAAGTAACCCCCCGCCGGGAAGGCGGCTACAGAATAAAAAGCCACGATAACCTCAACTACAAGCATGATGCCCATGCACCGACCCCAACACAGCCACCTCCGCCGGCGTCCGCTTAAGATCCGCCTCACTAACCTGCTTAGCATCGGCAAGAAAATCATCAACAATAGAAGACACCTGCGTATCGGTGAGACATAGAGAAACACGCTTAGTCTCGGCATCCGACAACGAAGCCCGCTGCGACAAAAAGAGCACCCCATACTGATACCCGCGCACGATCCCGCGCACCGCTCCGACACATTGCCCCTGCGCCGTGTTATCCGACTTCTGGCTGCATTGCTGCGCAAGCGAATAAGCGGAAAAGGAAGGATCGGTAGCGGGCGCATTCTGAGCCTGCGCGCTCAACGTAACCCCAAGCGCCAGCGACGCAACGAGAGCAAGAGACAGTTTCATCGCGATTGAATCCTCGTCTAACGGAACATGAATCGATGAGAGCGATTTAAGCTTCCATTGGTTCAAAACTTCACGCGGTCTGCGTCTGCAAAACGCGAAGCTCATCGACGGGAATGTGGCAATGGATCGCGTGGCCGTTGCCCGCATCGCGGCACGGCGGCGTCTTGGTTTCGCAAATCTCGCCGATCTTGCGCGGACAGCGCGTATGGAACACGCATCCCGATGGCGGATTCGACGCGCTCGGCAATTCGCCCGACAAACGGATGCGCTTCGCATGCGTCCCGTCGATCGATGGCACCGACGACAGTAACGTTTCGGTGTACGGATGCTGCGGCCCGTCGAACACATCGGCGGCCGCACCCAGTTCCATGATGCGCCCGAGATACAGCACCGCGATGCGATCCGACAGATAGCGCACCACATGCAGATCGTGCGAAATGAACACGTAACTGACGCGCCGCTCGCGCTGCAAATCCGCAAGCAGATTGAGAATCGCGGCCTGCACGGAGACGTCGAGCGCGGAGGTCGGTTCGTCGCACACGACCACGCGCGGATCGCCCGCGAAGGCGCGTGCAATCGCGACGCGCTGCTTCAACCCGCCCGACAACTGACGCGTGCGCTGGCTCAGATAACGCTCCGGCAAACGCACCGCTTCGGTCAGCTTCTGCAGACGCTGTTCCTTCGCGTCGCTGTGCAGCGCGGCCAGCTTCGTCAGCGATCGCGCGATCAGTTGGCGCACCGAATGCGCGCGGTTCAGCGCCGAATCGGGATTCTGGAACACGATCTGCAGCGACTTCACCTGCTCCTCGCTGCGATGCGTCACGCGCTCCGGCAAACTTTTGCCGTCGAGTTTGAGCATCGCGCCCTTGTCCGGCGCGACGAGCCCGAGCGTTTCGCCCTGCACCAGATCGAGCGATACATCGTGCACCGCGCGCACGTCTTCATCGCCGACGCGGAAGGTCTTCGACAGATTGCGCGCCGATAGCGCGAGCGCCGGTGCATCGAGCGGGGCGACGGGCACGGGCGCTTCGTCGGTCGCGCGCGGCAGACTCTCGGCGCGCTCGTGATAGTGACAGCGCGACATCTGATCGCCGTGCGCCGCCGCAATGCGATAGGGCGGCGGCGCATCCTTCTGGCATCGCTCGTCAGCGAGTTTGCAGCGCGCCGCGAAAATGCAGCCCTGCGTCACGGAACCCGGCAGCGGCAAGGAGCCGGGAATCGTGTCGAGACGGCCGGTTTCCTTCGCGCGACCTTCGCGCGGCAGGCAGCGCAGCAGGCCGACCGTGTAAGGATGACGGGGCTTGGCGAACACATCGGCGGTCGTGCCTTCTTCCACGAGTTTGCCCGCGTACAGCACGCCGACGCGATCGCACATGCGCCCGATCACCGCGAGGTTGTGGCTGATGAACAGCACCGCGGTGCCGAGTTCGGCGCGCAGTTGCGCGATCAGATCGAGCACTTCGGCTTCGACAGTGGCATCGAGCCCGGTGGTCGGTTCGTCGAGAATCAGAAGTCCGGGATTGCACGCGAGCGCCATGGCGATGGCGACGCGCTGCTGCATGCCGCCCGACAACTGATGCGGATAACTGTCCATCACCCGTTCCGGCGATGCGATCCGCACGCGCTTCAAGATATCGGCGGTGCGGGCGAGCGCGTCCTGCGCCGATGCGCCCGATGCCTCGAACGCCTCCGACACCTGCCGCGCGATCGTCAGCGACGGATTCAGCGCGCGGCCCGGATCCTGATAGACCATCGAGACGGCGTTCGCGCGCATGTCGCGCAGCGCGTCGGCATCGAGCGAGGCAACGTCGCGCTCGCCGATGGCGATCTTGCCCGCCTTCACGCGTCCGTTTCGCGGCAAATAGCGCAGCACGGCGAGCGCGGCGGTCGACTTGCCGC
>NZ_LFJJ01000177.1 GCF_001189365.1 Candidatus Burkholderia verschuerenii
TCTTTAAGCGTATCAAGCATTTTCGTCGCGTCGCCACTCGATATGACAAACTCGCCCACAGCTACCTCACCTTTGTCTCCATCGTGTCTGCCTTCGGGCCGCTCTTAAATGTGAACAGGACCTAGTCGAAGAGGGGTGAGATTTGGTAGCTACTGCATAGCTATCCGATAGCTACCAGATATATTTTTTGGTTGGTAGCTATCGGATAGCTGAAGCCACCCAGCTTGGTTCGATTTCCAGTCCAGTAGCGCGACGGCGGCCGCACGGGATTTCGTCTCAGGATCGCATTCTGGCGAGCAGTGCGCGAGAATCGTGTCGCATTCACACCTGACAGGAACCGCCATGCCCGCCATTGCCGCTGCATGGGGCACGCTCCGCGCGAGCCTTGACCAGCACTTCACGTTCGCCAAGATCAAGAACGTTGTCGGGCTCGCCGGGCTCGATCTCACGCTGCTGGCCCATCTCCAGCAGAAGCCGGAAAGAGGGGCGACCAAGGACCAACTGCTATCGGCGATCGATGGCTCGATTGGGCAGCTGGACCCCGAGGCACGCGCGCGCTTCGTTGTTCTGGTCGCGGAGGAAATGCTCACGCGCGAGCCGGCGCTGCAATCCCGCCTGACGGACCAGCTGGCCCGGCATGGTTGGGGGCTGGTAGATCATCATCTGATACCTCTTGAGCTGTTCGACCCTACAGCGCTTGCCGAATTGCCCGATGTGCCCCGTACCGATCTGGTGAAAGCCGTCCAGCGCTTTCGCGATGGTAACCTAGGCGGCACCATTTCGGCGGCCTGCGGGGCGGTGGACGCTGCGGTCGCGAGCGTACTAGGCGAACACGGCCGCTCGTTCCAGGAGGGCTGCAATCGGGCGCGGGCGACGGTCGATCTCGACGGTCCGCTGAACGGACTCGGCTGGGACGCTGAAACCGTGAAGCAGTTCGCAGGTAATTTCCGCGGTGCACTCAACCAGGGGGCCTTTGTGATGCAGACGCTGCGCTCGAGGATGGGAGACGTACACGGTACCAAGCCCGTGCTCAAGCCACTGGTCTTCGACGCTCTGAAATGGGCTGAGCTGTTCGTTCGCACGCTTACGGTTCACTGAGGCGTTGCGTTGTAGTGCTGCGCGTGGCCCTGCGCCGAAAATCGCACCCGCCCATTCGACTTCGCATGCCCGGCGGCGCCGAGGTCCCGCGCGGGTTGACCGGCCAGAGGACGGCGCAGTGCCGCGCTGCGCGAGAATGGCGCGGATCCGAGCAAGGTGCAGGTCGGCAACCGGACTGGCCGGTCCAGTGCCCGTGGCGCGCGATCGTGCCGGCGGCCAGACGCCCAGGTAGCGGCACAGCGCAGAGACGTAGAGGGGCCGGCCAGCGCCGGCGAGCCACCGGGCCGCGGCCGTCACGCGGGTGCGGCCCACGTGGGCCTGCAGCCAGGCGAACGCGTGCCGGTCATCGTCGTTGAGCAGTCGCACGAGCGGGTCCATTGGAAGCCTCACTGTGTAAACGTACAGATGTATATTTATACATATTCGACTCGCGCGCAAGCGGCATCGACTGGCGCGACGACCGGCAAGCGGCGGCGCGGACGGTGGCCGAAGGGGGAGGGCGGCGCGTGCGGCCGGTGCCGGCCGCCGTTTCGCGTTGCCGTGAGGTCACTGGGTGCCCGCCGTGCGGGCTGCGCAGGCGGTGCCGGCAGCGCGTCGGCGGGCGGATTATGGCTGGAACAGAGGAGGGTGGCGAAACTGTCCTTATCTGATAACTGCTGTTATCAGATAAGGTTTTAATCGTTAGAATATCGGGAAGTCGCATTACGTCACACTTTTCGGCGGTCCCGTCCGTCAACTTGCCCGGTAAGCGCCCGGCGAGTAGGATTAAATCCTGTTGAGCAGGAGAACTGTCATGCGCACTACCCAGCAGATGAGCATCACGCTGCCGAACGAAATGGCCGATCTCGTGCGAGCCAAGGTCGCCAGCGGCGAGTACGCGTCTGAAAGCGAAGTCATTCGCGACGGACTGCGCTCGCTCGCCGCGCGCGATCGTGCCGTCGAGTCCTGGCTGATGCATCAGGTGCTGCCGGCCGCCGACGCGCTCGAGGCCGATCCGCGGCGCGGCCTGTCGGTCGAAGAGGTGCGCGCGCAGCTGCGTCGCCGGCGCGGCGTCACTGACCAGGCATGACGTACCGCGTCCAGTTCGCGCCCGAGGCGCTTGAGCAACTCGCCACGCTTGAGGCGTACATTGCCGTGGCAGGCGTGCCCGAGACGGCCGCGCAATACGTCGACGCGATCGTGGATTTCTGCGTGTCGCTCGCGACGTTCCCTGAAAGGGGCGTTTCCCGTGCCGACCTGCTGCCGGGTCTGCGCATCACCCACTACCGCAAGCGTGCCGTGATCGCGTTTCGCGTGACAGACGACATCGTGTCCGTACTGGGCGTCTACTACGGCGGCCAGGACTACGAGACCCGCTTGCTGGACGAACAAGACCCGCACTGAGACGGTAGCGATCGTGTCCAGCAGCTGACTTGGCAGCCGCCGCGAACTGACAGTGCAACGGCGTGCGGCGGGTGTACGCAGCCCCCAGCGCTGCAATCTGAAACGGGAGTGGAGAACATGGCGCTGTACGAGATCGCGGGCGACGGACTGAAGCCAGTCGCACAGAAGACGTTCACCGACACGGGCATGCTCGAACGTAACATCCAGCGCGCCGTGCGCACGCACATCGCGGCGATCACGCCGGGCGTGAAGACCATGGTGCTGGCCGAGGAGTTCGGCGACTGGGTTGGCGCCAACCGACGGATTGATCTGCTGTGCCTCGACGCGCAGGCCCAGCTTGTGGTGGTGGAACTGAAGCGCGAAGATGGCGCGCACATGGAACTGCAGGCCTTGCGGTATGCCGCGATGGTCTCGACCATGCGGTTCGATCAGGCGGTGGAGGCGCACCGTAAGTACCTGCAGTCGACTGGCTCCACCGCGGATGCCGAGCAGGCAATCCGGGAGTTCCTTGAGCAGGAAGAGGGGCCGGTGGCCCTGTCAGAAACTGTCCGGATCGTGCTTGCGGCGTCCGACTTCCCGCAGGAACTGACAACCACCGTGCTGTGGCTGAACAAGCAGGGGCTTGATCTGAGATGCGTCCAGATGCGGCCGCACCTGTTCGAGAATCGCGTGCTGGTGGACATCCAGCAGGTTATCCCGCTACCTGAGGCCGAGCAGTACCAGGTGGCCGTCCGGGAAAAGTCGATGGAACAGGCGGCGGCAGCTCGCGCATCGGAGCGCGACATGACGCGCTATGACCTGACCATCGGCGATGCCGTTTATACCAACCTGCCCAAGCGTCGCCTGATTTATGAAATTGTCGCCGAGGCGATCCGGCGTGGCATCTCGATCAGGCAGATCATGGACGCCATGCCCTGGAAGGGTAACGTCTTTCTATCGGTGGACGGCGAGTTCAACGAACAGCAGCTGGAGGCAGCTTTTCCGGGGAAGCGTCTGCGAAATTACACGTCGGACGAAGACCTGTTCCACGCCGACGGGAAAACCTACGCATTCACCACGCAGTGGGGCTCCCAGACGCTCCGCGCGATCGGAAACGTGCTCGCACTCATGCCGAACGCAACGGAGATCAACTATGAGCCGACGGCTGGCATTGCCGACGAAATCAGCTACGGCGAGTACGTCGTTCGCCAGCGTGAGAGTGGTGCCATCGAGGTTGAGCACCAGGGCGTAAGTGTCCAGCCAGTCAAACCGGCATTGCGCATCATCGCCCAGCAGTTGAATGTGTCGCTGCAAAACGGTAACGGGAATGACCTGAACACCCGGCATCTAGGTGCTCAGGTGATCGATGCCATTCGTGCGAGACGAGCGGAGTAGCGGAGCGCAGATGACAAGCACAGAGTCCCCGGACGTGGCTAACCAGCCTCAGCAGCTGACCCGGCTACCACCGCAAACCTTCACGCGGACCGATTTCGCGGCGCTGCGCGCGCGTACAGGGCGTGCCGCTTCATACGATCGCGCGGCTCTACTACGATCCCGAGTCGTCACCGCAGGCCACGACGACTGAACTCCTCGAGCGGTACCTGCGCGACATGCGCGACGAGCTCGTGCGGCTCGCGGAACACGGGGTAGGCCTGTGGTTCCGGCCGCTCATTGCAAAGCGCCTGGCCGGCGAGGGGATCCGCACGCTGGGCGAGCTCGTCGCCCGGTGCAACACCCACGGCGGCACGTGGTGGCGATCGGTGCCGCGGATCGGTCCGTACCACGCGCGCACGATCGTCGCCTGGCTGCGCCGGCACGAGGCGTCGATCGGCGTCGCGCTCGAGGCGGACATCGACACGCGCGAGCTTGTACCTGCAGCTGGATCCGCGATCGTGATCGGCGGCCCGCCCGAGCGGCCGCACCTCGCGTCGTTCGAGCGTATGGCGGTGCCGGCGAATCTGTCAGGCGGGGAGGGCACGCACGGCGGCCGCCGCGGCGACAACCGCGCGACCGGCTTTGCCTACATCCGCGCGCCACACGATCTCGCTGCCCTGCACGCGTGGCTGCACCGGTATCGCGACCGGCCGGCGACACTGCGTGCCTACACGCGCGAGGTCGAACGGTTCGTGCTGTGGGCCGTGATCGTGCGCGGCGCGGCTGTGTCGTCGGTGACCGTCGAGGACTGCGAGGCCTACAAGGATTTTCTCGCTGTGCCGACGCCGGCGTTCACTGGCCCGCGTCGATCGCGCACGGGCGTCCGGTGGAGGCCGTTCACCGGTGCGCTGTCGGTCGACAGCCAGGCGTACGCGGTGCGCGTGCTGCGTGCGGCGTTCGCCTGGCTCGTCGATGTGCGGTATCTGGCCGGCAACCCGTGGCACGCCGTGCAGGATCCGGCCACGATCGTGCGCGAAACGCCGATTGCCGTGCATCGCGCGTTGCCCGCGCGGCTGTGGGCAGTGTTGCGCGCCGAGCTCCAGCAGCTGGCCGACGGCGAGACCGATGTTGCCCGCCAATGGCGGATTGCCCGTGCCGCAATCCTGTTAATGGGCGACTCGGGTCCGCGTCGAGGTGAGGTGGCGGCAGCGCGACGCGAGGGCGTGCGGTTGGACACGCAGGGCGTCGCGTCAGGCCAGCCGCCGATGTGGACGCTGTCCGTCACAGGTAAGGGCCGTCGCGCGCGCACGATGCCGCTCAGTCCGGCAACTGTTGAGGCGCTGCGCGAGCACTGGCGTGATCGTGGCCGTGACTTCGATGCGACGGACGCAGCCGGGCCACTGATCGTGACACTCGTGACACTCGCGACGCGCAGCGGCCGCGAAAAACTCGAACGCCATGCAGAGGGTGACGCGCCGTATCAGGTCGACGCGCTGGGCGTGCTCGTTCGATCGGCGTCGCGCCGCCTCGTTCGCCGGCTCGCCACGCACAATGCCGTCACGGCTGCCGAGCTCAAGCAGCTGGCCGGTGCATCGGCTCACGCGTTCCGGCATACGTTCGGCACGCAGGCTGCAGCGTGCGCAATGCCGACGGATGTTGTGCAGGCCATTCTTGGCCACGCGTCACTGCAGACGACGTCGATCTATGTGCGCGCCGAGCAGCGGCGCATGCTCGAGGCCGCAGCCCAGTACTACGCAGACAGTCGGTTAGAAGAACCGTTGCGGAACGAATCGCAGCGGAATCACACTCAATGAGGAGCCAAGGGGCGCCATGACTATCGTAGACAACGTAGCTGTGTGGGACATTCTTCAGGAAGCGCGCAGCAAGCTGGAAGCAATGGGGATGCATTCCTCCACCAATACGAATCTGCTTCCAATGGGAACCTCTCTCGCACTGCATGTCGGAGAGTCCGTCCAGGATCTAGCCTCAGGATACGTGGCCATAGCGTTCGGTGGCGGCGACGCAAATGCCGTCGATACCGCTCGTCAGTTTGAGGTCGAAGTGGCCAGCTTCATTGCTGATCGGGGCGAGGTTGATCGAGAACACCATGCCTGACCCGGCCGTTGCGGATTCGTTGCGCCTCGCGAGCAAGGCTGAAAGTGCCCGACGCCCACAAACGGATCATTCCGAACCCTTGCCTGGCGGGGCTCCGGATATCCGATCAGTCGGCAAGCGCCCGCTCCGACGGCAAAATTCCAGTGGTGACAGCGAAGCGCTACAATCCCGTCAAACTTTGAACCATCACCAACACCAACAATGTCCAACCCAGCCCGAGAGACGTGGGTAGACCCTGCTGTCGATCCGCTCACGCGGTACGCCGCGTGCAAGGCGATGGCGCGGGGATACGCGGAATCACGCAAGACCGAAAAGACCAGGGTATCGCACGCGCGAGCGTTCTGTACCGCCGTCATCGTCAGCTATTGGGCGACGTTGTGCAAACGGCATAAGACCGCGATGAAGGTGCGGCCTATGCCATTGGCGGCTCCGACCCTTGCAATCGACGTACAGCGCACCGCCCAGGGTATCGGCAGTCTCATCGCCGAGTTCCCGGTTGAAGATGCCGGCTACCTCATCGGATCGATCTACACGGTCATGCTGCCGACGGCGTTGCGCTCCCAGCTCGGCGCGTACTACACGCCACCGCCTTTGGTCACACGCCTGCTTGATCTTGCCGAACAGGCGGGCTTCGATTTCACGCACGGTACGGCCATCGACCCAGCGTGTGGCGGGGGCGCGTTCCTCGCTCCTGTCGCGCTGCGCATGTGGCAGCGAGACAAAGGCGCTTCGCCAGAATGGACGTTCAGGCGTATCGCGAAGCGGCTCCGTGGAGTTGAGATCGACCCATTCGCAGCGTGGATGACCAGGGTGTTGCTCGAAGCAGCCCTGATGCCGCTCTGCATCGCCGCCAAGCGTCGCTTGCCGGATCTGGTCACGGTCGCCGATGCGCTACGGCCTGAGGATTTCGGAGCCTTTGACCTGGTGATTGGCAACCCGCCCTATGGGCGCGTGACGCTGGATGAGCCGATGCGAAACCATTACGCGCGCTCGCTCTACGGTCACGCCAACCTGTACGGGCTCTTTACAGACCTGGCCTTGCGGCTCGCAAAGCCCGACGGCGTTGTCGCCTACTTGACGCCAACCTCGTTCCTAGGCGGGCAATACTTCAAGGCGCTGCGCCAACTTCTCACGGACGAGATGAATCCCGTGGCGCTCGACTTTGTCGCCGACCGCGACGGAGTGTTCGATGACGTTCTGCAGGAAACGTTGCTGACGGCGTACACGCGAAAGCGGCACGACGCCGCACCGGTTGTTTCCACCCTTGTTCCGAAGGGGTTGAATGCGGCAAAGGTCGAGCGCATCGGTGCCGTCTCGCTCACTGCTACCGGCGATCCGTGGTTGCTCCCGAGAACCGCCGCCGACGCCTCGTTTCTCACGGCGATCGCGAGCATGCGTACTAGGCTCTCTGACTTGGGGTACACCGTTTCTACGGGGCCGTTGGTCTGGAATCGCCACAAGGCACAGTTGCGCACTGAGGCCATCGACGGCGCGTTGCCGCTGATCTGGGCGGAGTCTGTTACACCCAAAGGCTTCGTTTTCAGCGCGGACCGTCGAAATCACGTGCCGTTCATCGCCGTCCATGACGATCAACCGCATCTGATCGTCAGAAAATCCTGCGTACTTGTTCAGCGCACGACCTCGAAGGAGCAGAATCGCCGCCTGCTTGCAGCGCTCTTGCCGCAGCCGTACCTCGACAAGACCGGCGGTGCTGTTGTGGAAAACCACCTGAACATGGTCGTTGCACCGTCGATCGACATTGCGCGGGTTAAACCGAGCACTATCGAGGCGCTGCTGAGCACGGAAGCGGTGGACCGCGCTTTCCGTTGCATCAGCGGGAGCGTGGCGGTGTCAGCCTACGAGTTGAACGCTTTACCGCTGCCCAGCATCAATCAATTGATTGCTTTGGAAGAACTTATCGACAAGGCTGGCTCGAAGCGGGACATCGAGCGCGCTGTAGCCGGATACTACGGGATCGTTAGACCGTGACGCTTTGCGCCATTCCACCAATCAATATCATCACAGAGCGTTTGCCGCATATTTTTCCCGAGGGCACCGAGCACCGCAACTACGTGGTGCGCGAAATGGCTGCGCGGACGATTTATGCCATGTTCTACGTGGGGGCCGTCGAAGGGGCTGATGAATGGATACGCCCCAGCCAGGTCACGGACATGACCGACGAGCAGGCAGCGAAGACTGATGAGGAGAGTCGTCGAGCTTGGGTCGCAAACTCCATGTCTACGAAAAAGGCCCGGCCCGTCAATGCCTGGTATGCAGCTAACAGCCGCGAGCCGGTTCGGGACGAGACCATACGAACGGGCCTCATTCCTTGTCGCGCCGTTGTCGAGCGCATGGGAATTCCCACCACTTCGGCAAAACCAAAGTACGCACTGAACGCCGAGTTTGCAGCGTTGTTCAATCCGAACTTGACGGGTGACGGCCTGCAGGTAGCCATCGAGGCGTGGCAAGCGGCCCATCTCTCAAAGGCGGCAATGTCGCGCCTGCGACTGATGAAACAGGGCGCGACTGCGGCCAAGGATGCTGTATCGGTGACGTTCCCGAACGGCGAGATTCGGTCGCTCTCCCCAGGGCCATCGAGCGTGATCGCGAAGGCTGTCATTGAAGTTTTCGCGCCACGCTTCCTGAAGCAGCCGACCGTGCTTTGGCTTTCTGAGTCAGGCAATAAAGTCGTCGCACGCGATGAGAAACTGGCGAATGCGCTGGGCCTGAAGATCGACGCGACGAAGGCGCTTCCCGACATCATCCTTGTTGATTTGGGAGCTGACGCTGGTGGCAAGGACATGCTCGTAGTGTTCACGGAAGTGGTTGCGTCGGACGGTCCTATCAACCGAGAACGCAAGGTAGCGCTGACCTCGATGGCGTTGGAGGCCGGATTTGACGAACGGCACCTTGCATTTCTGACCGCGTACCTGGATAGGTCAGGTCAGCCGTTCCGAAAAAGCATCTCGGAACTCGCGTGGGGCTCATACGCTTGGTGCGCGTCAGAGCCCGAGCACCTCATGGAACTCTGGGCCGGCGATTCGCGAAAGCTCATCAACTAAGCGTGCGTACGCCCGGACCGCCATCTGGCATGGCTTCGGCATGATCTTGCGTTTATGAGCGTCGGGTACTTTCAGCCAATGACGTAATCGGGTTACGCGAGCCGCCAGCGCGGCCGCGATGATGCAGTCAGTGAGCGCTCGATTCGCCGTCCATAGTTGCGTCTGTCCACCGGGAATCCCAGCGCGCTATCATGGGTTCGGCGAACGGAGGCGTACATGTGTTACTCAACACAGATCAAGGCGGAATACAACAAGTACGTCCGGATGTTCGGCGCGCAGATGAGTCTCCGCGAGTTCGCCGAGCTCTACTGGGAGCGTGAACAGGGCAGGGCGATCAAGATTCCGAAGGCCGTCGACGCGATGTTTGCGGAGGTCCAGTCGGACGACGCCCACCGGATCCGGGAGATGATCGAACGGTTCAACGCCAGCCAGGCGCCGCTGCTTGAACAGGAGCTTTTCAAGCAGCGTGCGCGGCTCGCCGACGCTGAACGTACGCTGCAGGGGAAGACGACGAAGGCCGCGACGGAGAGCAAGCGCATTGCGACTGACAAGATAGCGACCGCGCTGCGCCGACTCGAGGACCTGCGACGTGTCGAGCTGAAGGATCGCGACGCGCGGATCTTTCCAGGGCACTACGCGCCCGTCATCGTGATGGAAAACGGCCAGCGTGTCGTGAAGCCGATGCGTTATCAGTGCCGGCCTGCAGGCAAGCCCGCGTTCTACGACACCAGGTATCCGGGCACGTACAACGCCAGGCGTGGCAATCTCGAAGGCTTCTGGAAGGGAGTTTTTGGGTATTCGCACGGACTTATCGTCGCGAATGCGTTCTATGAAAATGTGAAACGACATCGCCTTGAAGGGCGCGAGCTCGCCGACGGCGAGCAGGAGCAGAACGTTGTACTCGAATTCAGGTCGGACTCGGGAGAAGATATGTTCGTCGCCTGCCTCTGGTCGCGTTGGGAGGGGAAGGGCGAGCCGGATCTGTTGTCATTCGCCGCTATCACGGACGAGCCGCCGGCGGAGATTGCTGCGGCTGGTCACGATCGCTGCATCATTCCGATTCGGCCGGAGAACGTCGACGCATGGCTCAATCCTGAGCCCGGCAACCTGACAGCGCTGTACGCCATCCTCGACGATTGCGCGCGGCTGTACTATCTGCATCGACTTGCAGCATGAACACAGTTGGACACGGGCGGCCAGTGAGCCGGCATTGCCGAATCAAACAACACTCTCCATGCCTGGAAAGAAACATCGCAGTACACCACAGCTTGTCGCACGCCGGCGCTCGAAGGCCCTGTTCTTGCCGATCGGCCGGGAACAGGCGGACGAAATGGTCATGGCCTACCGCGTTGCGCTTGAGGCCGTGCGTGCGGGCCACGGCGACGGCAAGCTGCTGCGCCGTCTGTATTCGATGGTGCTGCTCACGAGGTACATCACGGAGGCTGGACATGGGGAGCTCGAACTCTCTGTGCTCGAGGCGGGTGAGGGTGTGCTTGTGAAGATCTGCGAGCGCGGTGACGCTGGCGGAGACTGGGCGGTGGATGCCGCGACGATTGAACTGCTTTCGTGCATCGTCAACGAGCACGACCGCCAGATGCGGGAAACCCGTCTGCAGGTATTGCTTGATGCAAGCAACCGACTCGACCGACTGATTGCGGGTTAATGACTGTTGAGGGGCCGCGGCAGCTGTGCCTCAGGTGAAATCGTCGACGCCCGTCAATGAGGCGCGGTGCGATGTGCTTTGACGCGAGCCAGCAGCCCGACTGACAGCCAGACGAGCGCGGCCGCGGCGATGAAACTCAGTACGAGCATCACGCCCGCAACGACGCTTTCTTCGCCCTCGACGCCGAATACACCGAACAGCCGAAACAGCGGATGCAGCAGTGCAAAGCCCGCGTCGCTGTACAGAAAGCCAGCGATGAAATAGAGCCTGGTGAGCACGAGGAAGACCGGGATTGTCAGCAGCGCGGCCAACGACAGACGCAGGATCGCTTTCATCGCACCGTTACCGTTCCGTAGTAGGGGATGCTTGTGCCGGGAATCATTTTCGCGTCCTGCGACAGCAGCCACGCGCGCAGGTTGTCGAACTGCGTCGGATTCACGAGCGTAATGCAGCCATCGCTCACGCCGAACCTGCCATTCGGGTGCAGCCTGAAGTTGCCGCGCTTCACGCCCTTTATGAACATATAGTCGCTCACCACCTTGTCGTTGCGGTACAGCGCAAACCAGTTGTCGCGATGCACATCGGACGCGCGATCCTTGATGTAGTCCCACAGCCACCCAAGTCTGCCGCCGCTCTGGCGCGCGACGATGAAGTAAGTTCCAGCCGGAATCGGCCCCGAACCCGCCACGGCAGTCGCGTCCGGGTTGTCCACATAAGCGGCTCTAGGAACATCCGGCCAGCGCGCGTTAGCCGGGTATCTTGTGTGGTGCGGTCGAATTGCGTTGCTCCGAGGTGCTCCTCCAACTCCTTGATGGTGCGCGACAACGCGGATTGATCGACGTGCAAGCGATCATGGGTAGTGTGCAGAATGATGTGCAAAAACGCTGAGGCGGCAGGAGCGCAGAGGCAGGGGTGGCCGTGGTGTAAGTTGATGAATGTCCAGTTCGTCAACCTGCCCTCGGGAGGGCTTACGCCATG
>NZ_LFJJ01000178.1 GCF_001189365.1 Candidatus Burkholderia verschuerenii
GCTCAACGTCATGCCTCAACCTCTACTCGTGCGCTGCAGACCTGGCTGAGATGTGCGTTTACGTCTGCACCAGACTGCGTCGTCGGGTCCATTCCGGCAAATTCAATTTTGCAGGCCAGACTCAATAACGATGCGGCGGCGGCGCTTCATGGTGCGGCGGATGGTGATGCTCCCAGTCGTTACGCGCCCAGTAACGATGGCCGTCCCAATAGCGGTCGCCATGCCAGCCCACCTTCACGGTGTGATGATACGAATGATGGTCCTGCGCCGATGCGACGCTCACCATGCCCATGCCGAGCGAAGCGGCAAGGGATGCAATCAGCAAAGTCTTTTTGGTCTTGTCGAACATGGTTTTCTCCTTCGTGCGGTGATTCCGTGTCAAGTCGAATCGGTGGATCAACGGTAGTAGTCGTGGTGGTGGTGGTGCCAGCCGCCACCGCCATCGGGCACGATGATGCAGCCCGACAGCGTGCTTGCCAGAGCCGCGCAGAGCGCTGCAAGTATCGCCAGCTTCTTCATGGGTTTCTCCGTGTGAATCCATGAAGCTCAATGTAGCGATTCGCAAAATGACAAGCCGTTTTGCTTTGTAAGCAAACTTGATGTTTGAAATATTTGCGTTTTCGCTTCGTAATAAAGATTTGCGGATATACATCGCAATCCTTATCAAATTGCGATGCAGAAGAGAAAGCCGTCGCGCTTACAACGGCCTTGAAAAACTTATCGAATGATCTGCGGCTTGATGTTCGGCGTCAGCGAAACGCCGACCACATGATCGTCGCGCACGCCGCAGCGGCTGTCGACGCGCATCCATTTGGCCGTGCCGCGCGCCTTGGCGAACGCGCGCATCACGATGACCTGATCGACCGGAATCGGATTGCCGACGCTGAAGATCGGCGTCTCGCTATCGATCTTCGCCGACAGCACGCGACGGTCGGGCACGATCAGCGCGTCGTACTTCGGTGCATCGGCGACCCAGCGATCGAACGCGGCGACGCAGCGCGCCACGGCGTCGGGCACATGCAGTTTGTCGAGATACGAATAGTCTTCGGGCTTCGCCTCGGGCAACTCCTGCGCGTGGACGAACGTGTACGTCGTCGCCGACAACAGCAGCGCGAGCAGGGCGGGAACGATTGAATTTTTCATGCGATGGCGACGTGGGCGCAGAGCGGCCAAAAAGGCGGTGGATGCCAAGGGCGCGGATCGCGTGAATGGCCGAAAGTGGCCGAGAACCAAGCGCGTTGCTTCCGGATTCGATGCGCGCGCCTTTTCGAGATAGCACGCAGTATATCGTGCGAAGTTTTGGCGAGTCGAGCGGTTCGCGCATTTTGAATGCCGATCGAAAGGCAATCGCGCCGCGTTGTATCCTTTTGGCTTCCGCAAGCGAGACGGAGCGCGCAATGAAAACGGTGCGATGGTCACAGCAGGACGGCACGGGTCTGGAGCATCTGGTTCTGGACGAGGGCGAGCAGGGCATCGTGATCGAGAGCGTCGTGGCGGGCGAGAACGGCGGCGAGGCGTTCGGGCTGATGTACCGCATCGAATGCGACGCGCGCTGGCACGTCCGACGCCTGGCGCTCAGGCTGGCGAACGGCGCGTCGCTCGATCTGCAATGCCGCAGCGGCAACAACGGGCGCGCGCATGCGCTGTGCACCTGGTTCGACGCCGACGGCAAGCCTTATCCGGCGCTCGACGGCTGCATCGACGTCGATCTGACGGCCACGCCCTTCACCAATACGCTGCCGATTCGCCGCCTGCGGCTGGAACCGGACGAGCGGCACGTGATCCGCGTCGTCTACGTGAACGTGCCCGAGCTGAGCGTGCACGCCGTCGAGCAGGCTTATACGTGCATCGAGACGAGCCGGCGATATCGCTACGAAGGACTCGACACGGGATTCAGCGCGGAGATCTCCGTCGACGGCGATGGCCTCGTGCTCGACTATCCGGGCCTGTTCCGGCGCGTGTCATGACCGCGTTTCGTCGAGCGGCGATAATGACGGTCACGTCTTGACGAAGCACCGGATTCCGACCATGAACGATATGACTTCTCCCCGTCTCACGAGCCTGTCGCACGGCGGCGGTTGCGGCTGCAAGATCGCGCCGGGCCTGCTCGCCGATCTGCTCAAGCGCAGCGTGCCGCTGCCCGCGTTTCCCAACCTGATGGTCGGCAACGACACCGCCGACGATGCCGCCGTCTACAAACTCAACGACGAGCAGGCCATCGTCGCGACGACGGACTTTTTCATGCCCATCGTCGACGATCCGTTCGACTTCGGGCGCATCGCCGCGACCAACGCGCTCTCCGATGTCTACGCGATGGGCGGCAAGCCGATTCTCGCGCTCGCGCTGGTCGGCATGCCGATCAACGTGCTGCCGCATGACGTCATCGCGCAAGTGCTCAAGGGCGGCGAAGCCGTCTGCGCCGATGCAGGCATTCCGGTGGCGGGCGGCCATTCGATCGATTCCGTCGAGCCGATCTACGGGCTGGCGGCGATCGGCGTCGTGCATCCGTCGAAGGTGAAGCGCAACGCGTCCGCGCGCGCCGGCGACGTGCTGGTGCTGGGCAAGCCGCTGGGCGTCGGCGTGCTGTCGGCGGCCCTGAAAAAAGACAAGCTCGATGCAGCCGGTTACGCCGCGATGATCGCCGCGACGACCAAGCTCAATCGCCCCGGCGCGGAACTTGCGCAACTCGACGCCGTGCACGCGCTGACCGATGTCACCGGCTTCGGCCTGCTCGGTCACACGCTCGAACTGGCGCGCGGCGCGGGCCTGACCGCGCGCATCCGTTACGACGATCTGCCGTGGCTGCCGCAAGTCCGCGATTTTGCGCGCGCAGGCGTCTATACCGGCGCGTCGGGACGCAACTGGACCGCCTACGGCGCGGACGTATCGCTCGATGTCGCGGCGGACGAGGCGCGCGCCTTGCTCACGGACCCGCAGACGTCCGGCGGGCTGCTGTTGTCGTGCGCGCCCGAAGCCGTCGACGACGTGCTCGCGATTTTCCGCGCCGACGGCTTCGACGAAGCCGCGGTGATCGGCGAAATGGTCGACGGTCCCGGCCGCGTCGAAGTGGGCTAAAACAAGCAACCCGACCAAGGACCGCATGAACGACGAATCTCCCAAAGCGATTTTTTACGCACTGGCCGCGAACTTCGGCATTGCCGTGTGCAAGTTCGGCGCGGCGGCGTTCACGGGCTCCGGCTCGATGTTCGCCGAAGCCATTCACTCGACAGCCGATTGCGGCAATCAGTTGCTGCTGCTGTTCGGACTGAACCGCGCGCAGGCGCCGGCCAATGCGCTGCATCCGCTGGGCTCGGGGCGCGAGATTTACTTCTATGCGCTGATCGTCGCATTGCTGCTGTTCTTCGTCGGCGGGGCGTTTTCGGTGTACGAGGGCGCGCATCGGCTGATGCATCACGAACCGTTGTCGAATCCGGTCGTCGCGCTGGTCATTCTCGGGATATCGGTCGTGCTCGAGGCGTTTTCGCTGATGGGCGCGATCCGCGAGATTCGCAAGGAAACGCCCAACAAATCGCTATGGCGATGGTTCCGCGAGACGCGCGAATCGGAGTTGCTGGTCGTCGCGGGCGAGGATGTCGCGGCGCTGCTCGGTCTGGCCATCGCGTTCGCCGCCGTGCTGATGACGATGATCACCGGCAATCCCGCTTACGATGCAGCGGGTTCCATCGGCGTGGGCGTATTGCTGATGATCATCGCGTTTCTGGTGGCGCGCGAAGTGAAGTCGATGATCGTCGGCGAATCGGCGAGTCCGGAAGTGCGCCGTGCGATCGAAGCGCATCTGCGTGCGCGTGGCGAAATTACGCGCATCATCAGTCTGATCACGCTGCAGTGGGGCAAACATGTGGTCGTGGCCGTGCAGGCCGAAATGATCGACTACGCGAGTGGCCGCGCGATGATCGACGCGATCAATGTCATCGAGGACGATTTGCAGCGCGCCTTTCCGCAAGTGCGCTGGGTGTTCTTCGAGCCGGATGTCGCGCGCGAGGCGAGCAAGCCCGCCGAAGCAGCGTGATGCGCTGATATTCGAGCCTATTCGGCCTCGTAAAAGCGAACGCTCGTCGAGCGAATGACGTCGCGCCAATCGCGCTACGATACGTCGTGCGCGTCGTCCGCAACGAGCTCCTGTCCTTTCGTGATCTTCATTCGACCCATGCGCAAACTTGCAATCGCCGCAGTCCTGCTTGCCTTGTCGAGTCTTCTCTCGATCCTTCCATCTGTTTCGTTTGCCGCAACGACGGCGTCGCATCCGACATCGACGTCCGGCGCGGAACTCACCCCGCAACAGGCACGCAATGCGCTCAGCGTGCTCAACGATCCGCAGAAACGCGCGCAAGTCGCCGATGCGCTGGCCGCGCCCGCGAGCGCGACGGAAAGCGCATCGGCCGCGGTGAGTGCGTCGTCGGCGACGGCGGCGAGCTGCGCGTCGGGCGTGCTCGCCAAATCGCTGACGGCCAACGGGCTGGCATCGCAGGTATCGCGGCAGGCGGGCAACTGGATGGTGAAGTTCGGCACCGATCTGCGCGCGTCGATCGCGGCCTTGCTGAATGGCCGTTCGGTCGCGCAATGGTGGCACGACCGCACCGCGACGCCGCAGGCGCGCGCGATTTTCGAGCATGTATTCTGGGCCGTGTTGTTGTCGCTGATGCCGGCGTTTCTGATCGAGTATCTATGCGCGCGTTTCTTGCGCAAACCGCGTGCGAAGATCGCGGCGCGCGGCGTCGCGGATGCCGAAGTCGACGATCCCGGTCTCGTCCACGATGAAAAAGCCGCCGTGCGCGCCGAACAGGCCGCCGAGCGCACGGGCGATGAAGTCGCCATCCACGTCGCCGAACGCAAGGTCGAAAGCGCGCGCGGACAACGTCACGCCGCGCGTCACTGGACGCTGCTGCAACGGCTGCCCAACGCGCTGTTTTATCTGCTGCTGAAGTTCGTGCCGCTCGCCGTGTTTATCGGCGTCGCGACCTTGCTGATGTCGATCGTCATGGAGGACAACACGACGGAGGCGCACGTCGCCAGTTCGATCATCGACGTGTATCTGATTTGCCGCGCGATCACCATCATGATCGGCTTCTTTCTCGCGCCGCACGCGAAAGGTCTGCGTCTTCTGCAGATGCGCGACGACTACGCGATCTACACGTATCGGCGGCTGCGGAGCATCGTTCTGACGGCGGGGATCGGTATTGCGATTGCCAACGGCTTCGAGCCGCTCGGATTGTCGGATGCGGCGCGCATCGCGATTCTCAAGATCGTGACGCTCGACGTGCATCTGGTCATCGCGTGGACGATTTACGAATGCCGCAAACCCGTGGCTGATCGCATTCGCGGACGCATGGAAGGCACACGATCCACCGCGCTGGTCGGCAGCTGGGTGGCCGATGTGTGGGCGGGCGTGGCGATCTTCTTCGTGATCGCGCTGTGGTTCGTGTGGGCGCTCGACGTGCAGAACGGCTACCGGACGCTGTTCCATCTCGGCGGCGTGTCGCTGCTGGTGCTGATCGGCGCGCGCGTGGCGGCGATCGTCGCGTTCGGCGCGCTCGGTCGCGTGTTTCACGATCACGACGACGAGGATTTCATCGCGCGGTCGATCGCGCATCAGCATGCGTATCGCTATTACCCGATTTTGCGACGCGCCGTGCAGACGGTGATTGCCGTGGTGACGGTGATCGCGCTGCTGGAAGTGTGGGTCGTGCATATCATCGGCTTCTTCACGTCGGGCGGCGTCGGCAACAAGATCGCGTCGGCGCTGGTGACGATCGCCATTGCCGCGATCTTCGCCGTGCTCGTGTGGGAAACCGCCAACGTGATGGTCGAAAAGCGTCTGGACGAATGGAACACGAGCGGCGATCGCGTGCGCGCCGCGCGCCTGCGCACGCTGTTGCCGATGATGCGCACCGCGTTGTTCATCCTGATCGCGATGGTGGTCGTGCTGACCGGCTTGTCGGAACTCGGCGTCAACACCGCGCCCTTGCTGGCGAGCGCGAGCATCTTCGGCGTGGCGCTGGGTTTCGGCTCGCAAAAGCTCGTGCAGGATTTCATCACCGGCATCTTTCTGTTGATGGAAAACGCGATGCAGGTCGGCGACTGGGTGACGGTCGCGGGCGTATCGGGGACGGTTGAATATCTGTCGATTCGCACGGTGCGTCTGCGCGGCGGCGACGGCTCGCTGTACACGGTGCCGTTCAGTTCGGTATCGACGGTGAACAACACGAATCGCGGTATCGGCAACGCGGCGGTGCGGGTGTCGATCGCGCTGGGTCAGGACGTCGACCTCGCCATTTCGACGCTGAAGGACATCGGCACGGCCTTGCGCGAAGACCCGGCGTTCCGCGACGGCATTCTGTCGGACTTCAGTTTTTGGGGCGTCGATGCCGTCGACGGCTCGACCGTCACGCTCGCCGGCCAGATTCAATGCCGCGACAGCGCGCGCTGGCCGACGCAGCGCGAATTCAACCGGCGCATTCTCAACGAATTCACGGCGAAGGGCATCGAGATCGCCAATCCGCAGCGGAATTTCGTGATCGTCGGCGGCGGCGAGAACGGCGCGCACGAGGGTCAGCAGGATCACGCCGACGCGGACGTGGCGGGCGCGGATCAGCGCGGCGAGCCATCGAAGGCGGCGCAGCATCCGACCAACGAAGCGCAGCAGGCGCAGGATGTCGCGGCGAACGTGCCGCCACCGAGGGCGTCGGGGAAGGCTAGCTAACCAGATTAACCTTGATAACCAGGATAACCACTGGTAATCTCGATTTGTGGGATGTCGGTTCGTATCGACGGCGTCCGCGCGAATTCAGGGAGTCCGGTCCATGTCCTCACTCAATTTTTTCGAAGTCAGCCAAAACGGACGCGAACCGCTCGTCGACGTCGGCACGATCAACGCGCGTGAGCTCGTCTCGCAACACGACACGCTCGGCGCGCGGTTGCGCTTCTACGCGCGCGATCGTCACCATTACCATCAGCAGCGCGTTAGCTATCAGCTTCTGCAGCTTTTTCAATTGCTGCTGCATCTGGTGACGAGTCCGCATTCTTCGGTGCGGGTACATCTGTCCGTATCGTCCGAACAGCGACGGCGGTTCTTCACAACGCCGGTCGCGGATCTCACTCACGTCGCTCAATTTGCGCCGATCGCGGCCGAAGACGCGCGCGCGTGGCTCAATTCGAACGATCTCGTCGTGCTAGAAGCCGACGGCACGGACATCGAAGTCGTGAAGCTGCTCGATGCCGTCTACCAGCAGCAAGCCGCCATGACTGAGACGCAGGCCGCTCCAGCGCAAATCGCCGCATCCGATCCGCAGCAGTCCGCGATCGACTTCCGCAATGCGTTGCTCGCTCGAGACTGGCGCGACGGAAAGGGCGTCGCGACGTTGCTCGGCATGGCCATCGACGCGACGAACCCGAATCAGTATGCGTACCGACAACGCAAGCGCGGGGCGCTGTTCGGGGTTTGGTCGGCGCAGGATCGAAGTTATCGGTACCCGGATTTCCAGTTCGAGCACGGGGCGATTCGTCCGGAGCTCAAGGAACTGTTGACGGCGCTGTCCGCGCTGGATGATCGCGGCGGCTGGCGCATCGCGTTCTGGCTTTACTCGCCGCATGCAAGGCTCGATGGACACAAGCCCGCCGATGTTTTCACGACGAACGCTCGACGCGTGATCGAAGCAGCACAACAAGAGTTCAGCGGAGAGCATGATGCAAGCTGGTAATGAAGCCGTGTTACACAAGATCGTATTCAGCAAGGCAAGTCTCGGCACTTACTGGCATGTGTACCCAAACCGTTTTGCGCCGACCTCATCGAATCGGAATTCGAAAGCGCGGCTGGCCTGGCGCGATGGCTCGCACGGCATGTTCTACACGGGCGCAACCCGGGCGGCGGCGTTGTGGGAAACCGTGCTGCGCCACGCGTCCGTCGACGATGGCTACGTCTATACCGACCGTTTGCATCTGAAGGACATGATGCTCGCGCGCCTCGAACTGACCGTCGAGACGCCGATTTTGGATCTGCGTCCGCCTTATCGCCGGGCGATCGTCGATGCGCCGTCCGAACTCGACGAGCAATGGGATCGCATGTTGAAGGATCCCGATCACGACAATACGCACGCGTTCACCGCAAAGCTGATGCAGCAGTTGCGCGCAGCCGGGCACGGCGACGGCGCAGCGCTGATGTGGTACTCGCGGCAGGCGGGCAACGAAACGGCGACGCTCTTCTACGATCCGCCGATGCAGTCCAACTGGTGGCGCTTCAAGAACGAGGAACTCTACTGTCTCGACACGCCCGAGGGCGAAGCGCAGATCCGTCTTGCGCTGGCGGAACAGGGGCTGCTTTGGCGCGCCGCGCCGGAATCTCCCGAATTTTTTCCGCCCGTCGACGCTCAAGAACATGAATTCGGCGATGCCGATTCACCAGAAGAACGACTTGGCGACAGCCCGTGCGTGCCCGAGGTTCCAGTCGCCTGACAGCCAAGTCGATGCAACATTGCTTAAGGGTTATGCATCCTTTCCAATGTTATTGACGCTCCTATAATCCTCCGGGCCGGCCGCGCGTGTTTGCGACAACATGCGCGGCCTTTCTTCGAAGTTCGAACCTTCACGACGAGGAACCCGCTCACCATGAAAACGAATGACGCGTCACGCTCGAACTCATCTCCGCGAAGCCTCAAGAAAGCACTGCTCGCCGGCCTGTTCGCTGCCGGATTGACGAGCCTGTCGGTATTCACCGGTTGCGCGTTCGCGCACGGCGACGACGACTGGGGCGGCGACCGTCACGGTGACGGCGGAGGAGGCGGCGGCGGCCGCGAAGTCAAGGTGATGATCATCTCGATGTTCGGCCCCGAAGGTCAGGTCTGGCTCGACAACCTCGGCCCGTGGCGCGCGATCAAGGTGCCCGGCCTGTCGCCCGATTATCCCGAAGTGCACTGCAATCGCGACGACGTCTGCGTGCTGACGACCGGCATGGGCCACACCAACGCGGCGGCATCGCTGATGGCGCTGACGTTCTCGGATCGCTTCGATCTGCGTCGCACGTATTTCCTCGTGGCGGGCATCGCCGGTATCGATCCGGCGCAGGGCACGCTCGGATCGGCCGCGTGGGCGAAGTATCTGGTGGACTTCGGCATCCAGTGGGAACTCGACGTGCGCGAGAAGCCCGCCGACTGGCTGAGCGGTTTCCTCGGCATCAACACGAAGGGGCCGACCGAGAAACCGCCGCTCGACTATCGCACCGAGGTGTTCGCGCTCAACACCACGCTCGCCGATGCCGCCTACGCGCTGTCGCGCAACGTCAAACTCACCGACAGCGCGGACGCGCAAGTCGCCCGCGCCAAATTCAACTACGCGCCGGCCAACAAGCCGCCGAGCGTCATCCAGTGCGACACGCTGGCGGGCGATACGTGGTGGTCGGGCAAATACATCGGCGAGCGGGCGCGCTACTGGACCAAACAGCTGACCGACGGGAAGGGCGTCTACTGCACGACCCAGCAGGAAGACAACGCCACCTACGAAGCCCTCAAGCGCGCGGCGAGCACGCGCCGGGTGGATTTGTCGCGGATCGCGGTACTGCGCGCGGGCTCGGATTTCGACCGGCCTTACGAAGGACAGATGGCCTCGGACAACCTTCTCAACTATTCGGCGCAGGGCGGTTTCGTGCCGGCGATTCAAAATTTGTATCTGACCGGCAACCCATTGGTGCAAGAGATCGTTACACATTGGGGCGCGTGGCGGAAAGGCATTCTTCAGCGTTAACTTAAGCCGAAAGTATTGCTTATTGATCAGATGTAACGCGTGAAAAGCATTATTTACTCTAAATGCCACCTATCGGTAAAAACGATAGTGCGGCATTTTTTCCGATATTTTGCCTATCGGAAGCATCTCGAAAATGTATCCGCTAGACGTCAACCATTCCCGCCAAACCGCGTTATTACGGGCATCAGGCAATTAGTCCTACAAAAATCCAGCCTGCCTCATTAAGCGCCGTTAGCTTAAATCCGCCAAAACACCTCCAGATTTTCAGACAGTTTTACCGCATCGCAAAAATTACTGATGCCAAGTGTTGTTTGCAACAAAATATTATTGAGATGGTCTTGCAATCGTTTGAGACTGTTCTTAGAATCCGTTTCACAGTAGCTGTTACAAGATGTAACGCGCTGATACAAACGTTAAAGCAGGGCATGCCGGGACGACGAGCTCGGTAAGGCATAAAAAAGATAGCGGCATAAGCCGGCAAGAAATTCGGGGATTTACTGGAAGTTGCAACCATGAACGGTCGCGAAACGCTGGACTCCATCCGGGAAATCAACTTGTCGTACATCATGCTCGCCCAGCGTCTGCTGCGCGAGGACCGCGCCATCGGTATGTTCCGGCTCGGTCTGTCGAAGGAACTCGCGGATCTGCTGTCCGGGCTGACGCTCGCGCAAGTGGTAAAGCTGGCGTCTTCCGACAATCTGCTTTGCGCTTTCCGCTTCAACGACCACTCGATGCTGTCGGCGCTGACGCAACCCGCGAAGAACGCGGAAATTGCGCCGACGCACGCCGCCATCCTGCTGGCTGGCCAGCCGGCTGAACAGTTCGCGTAAATCCCCTCAGAGAGACGGAGCGAGCCATGCTGAAAAAGAGCCTCACCGAAGACGCCCAGGAAGTGTTCCGCGCGATCGCGCTGATCGAACTCGGTGCGCGCATGCAAGTGCTGGAGAGCGAATTGACGCTCTCGCGCGATCGCATGATCCGTCTCTATCGCGAAGTGAAGGGCATGTCGCCGCCCAAGGGCATGCTGCCGTTCTCCGCCGATTGGTACATGACGTGGCTGCCGAACATCCACGCATCGCTTTTCTACAACACCTATTCGTTTCTGAAGAACGAGGCCGGCTGCTCGCATCTCGACGCGCTGACCAAGGGATATCGCCTGTATCTCGAGCACTGCCGCCACAGTGGCGCGGAAGCCGTGCTCGATCTGACGCGGGCCTGGACGCTCGTGCGCTTCTTCGACGCCGGCATGCTGCAGATGACCTCCTGCTGCCGCTGCACCGGAAAGTTCGTCGCGCACAAGCACGATTTGCAGAACAACGTGGTGTGCGGGGCTTGCCAGCCGCCGTCACGCGCGGGGAAGACCAAAAAAGCGGCGGCCGCACGACAGGCCAATGAAGAAACCGCGCTGGAGGTTGTATCGATCAAGAACGAAGTGCCAACCGAACAGGACGCTCTGAAAGATGTGGCACTCGCTAACGTAGCGGCTTTGCAGCCGCAACGGCCAGGCCTGGTCGCACAGGCTGCTTAGCGGTAGCGGCGCCGATCGTCCGCCGGGGGGCAGAATGATGTGCAAAAACGCTGAGGCGGCAGGAGCGCAGAGGCAGGGGTGGCCGTGGTGTAAGTTGATGAATGTCCAGTTCGTCAACCTGCCCTCGGGAGGGCTTACGCCATGGCCACGACCAAG
>NZ_LFJJ01000179.1 GCF_001189365.1 Candidatus Burkholderia verschuerenii
ACTTCGATCGTCTTGGCATGCCTCGCCTCACATAACCTCAACTTCCCGAACCGCCCGGTGCGGACCCGCACGCCGGGTGGTGTGGCAGGGGACCGGCCAGCTTGCTGGCCGCCCCTATGCCGATTGCCCGGTTTCCAGCACGCGCGTAAAGGTCAGCTTTCCAGCGTCGGCCTGACGGGCAGCGCCGTCGAGTACTTGATCTGCTCCATCGCGAAGCTCGAACTGACGTCGTAGAGCGGCACGGAACGGATGAGCTGTTTGTATACGCGGTCGTAGTCCTCGATATCGGAGACCACCACGCGCAGCATGTAGTCCGTCTCGCCGCTCATCCGATACACCTCGACCACCTCGGGAATATCGCGCACGGCGCGCGTAAAGTCGTCGGCCCAGGTCTGCGTGTGCTGATTGGTGCGGACCGCGACGAACATGGTCGTGCCGACGCCGAGCTTCTTCGGATCGCACAGCGCCACCTGCGCGCGGATCACGCCGGTTTCCTTCAGACGCTGCATACGCTTCCAGCACGGCGTCTGCGACAGATTCACGCGCTGCGCCAGCTCCGCGATGGGCATCGTCACGTCGCGCTGGAGCAGTTCCAGCAGCTTGCGATCGATGAGGTCCATTCCCATGCCGCACCCCTAGTAGAAAATTATTCTATTTATCGAGTTCCATGAAGAATTATATGGAAACTTCTTCTGGAAGCAAACCGGTATAAATGATGTGTCCCGCCCACAACGCACACGCTTCTGCCGAGATGAAACCCGAACCTGTCGCTCATTTCAAGCGCTTCGCGCCAAACGCCTCGCACGCGTTCGATTATCCGCGCCAAAACAGTCCGGCGGTGCGGCAACTGTGCACGGAAATCGATGCCGCTTTCGATGCCGCCGCATCCGGCACGCGCACCGCGTTCGGCCTGCACGTCCGCGAAGCGCTGCAACGCGCGATCGCCGATCCGCGTCTGTTGCGCGCGGACCAGCGCGAAGGCGCGGCGTCGGGCTATTGCCGTCATCTGCTCGCCGCCGATCCGCTCGACCGTTACGCGATCGCGGCACTCGTCTGGGAGCCGGGATAGGCGAGCCCGGTGCACGGGCATCATACGTGGTGCGGGTACGCTGTGATCGAAGGCGCGCTGGCGGAAACGCTGTATCGCTGGGACGCGGATGCGCATCGGGCGGTGGAAGTGCGGCGTCATCCGCGCGCGACGGGCGCGGTGTCTTATGTCGATGCGGGTCGCGGTGCGATCCATCAACTCGGCAATCCCGCCGATGCATCGACGCGCGCCGTCTCCCTGCATATCTACGGCGTGGCGGGCGCGCAGCTGTCGACGCACGTCAACGATCTGCTCGCCGCCTGAGCGAAGCCTGAAGCAGGCAAATCAGCCCTTACCCGGCTCCGATGCCGTGGGAATCTGCGGCGGAATCTGCACCGATTGTTCGGTCGGCGGCGGCGCGGCCTGAGGCTCGTGCGAGACATCGCGCGCCTTCGTCAAGCGCGATGCGTTTTGCGGACCAATATCGGCATCGTCCGCGTCGTCCTCGGCCGATGCTTCCTCGCCCGTCCAGATCCGATGCGCGGGCCCGGCGTTCGGCGGCGCGTCGTTGCGGGTCATCTGCACATGCATTTGCGGCACGGGAATCTCGATGCCGGCTTCGTCCATCTTGCGTTTGATACGCAAATTGAACGCCCGCGCGACGCTCCATTGCTGCAAGGGCCGCGTCTTGATCTGTCCTTTCACGACCATCCAGTTCGGATCGAAACGGTCCAGTCCCCAGACCTCGACCGGCCCGAGCATTTCGCGCCGGTAACGGAAATCGGCCATCAGGTCCGCGCCGACTTCGCGGATCATCTGCGTCACGTCGTCGACGTCGGCGGAGAACGGCATGCGCACCTCGAACACCGCGAAGGCGAAATCGCGCGACAAATTCTTCACCGTCTTGATCTGCGAAAACGGAATGGCGTGGATCGCGCCCTGCCCGTCGCGCAGGCGCACGGTGCGGATCGTCAGGCTTTCGACGATGCCCGCGTGGCCGCCTTCCACCTCGATCGAATCGCCGACCGAAATCGTATCTTCGATGATGATGATGAACAGCCCCGTGATCAGATCCGCCACCAGCGATTGCGCGCCGATGCCGACCGCGAGGCCGATCATGCCCGCGCCCGCCAGCAGCGGCGTCACGTTCAGGCCGAGATTCGCCGCCGTGACGATCGCCGCGATCATCAGCAGCGACACGAACACGACATTGCGCACCAGCGGCAGCATCGTGCGCGCGCGCATGCTGGGACCGCGCCCGCCGCGTCGCGCGGAATCGGGCCGCAGCGCTTCCTGAATGCCGGTGTCGATCAGAATCCACACCAGCCAGACGATGAAGAACGTCAGCACGATCGCGCCGACCGCGTGCGTGATGCCGCGCGCCGCGACGCTTTCCTCGGCCATCTGCGCGAGCGAATAGCCCCAGAAACGCGGCGACACTTCGAGGAACACGAGCCACACGCCGACCACGATCATCGTGCCGACGAACTTGATCAGACGCCGCACATAGGCCGACTGGCGACGCGGACGGATCGCGCGCGGCCGCGTGACACGCACGACGATCGCCGACAGAAAGAACGCGACGACCAACAGCGCGGCCGTGCCGATCGCCATCTGCAACACGTTCTCCGACGTACCGATGCCCGCGAGCGTCGCGATCACCGACGCCGTCGCCAGCAGCAGCAAGGGCAACTGCCAGAGCGACGCGACCACTTCGAAGGTTTCGGTCGCGGCCTTGCGAGTCTGGCGCTGCTCGTAACTGCGGCTGCGGATCAGATGCGCGACCGGCCGCTGGAACGCGAGCGCGAAGTACGCCGTGAGCCCCGCCGCGCCCATGTTCGCGAAGGTCGAGATCAGCGCGGACAGATTGGTGTCGAGTTGCTGGGCGACGTCGTAATTGGACGCGGCGTCGCCGAGCGTGCCGATCACGAACAGCAGCCGCCGCGCGCGGATGATCAGCACGTTCACCGCCGTGCGCCGATGCGCCGATGCGCCGAGCCGAACAGCGAGAACATGATCAGGCAGATCGCCGAGAACACCGCGCCCGCGACGATCGCGTAGGCGGTGACCATCGCGAGCGTGCGGCCGAGCGATTGCGGCATGTAGCGCGAGAACGTCAGCGCGGCGACGAAGGAGAACAGATACGGCGCGACGCGTCGCAGCGTGAAGAGCAGCAGTTCGCGCGTGGTCGGATTCGGATGCAGACCGCGATCGATGCCATAGCGCGCGTGCATCTTGCGCTGCACCCAGACCAGCACGAAGGCGCACGCGCCCCAGCCCGCGAGCATCGCGAAATAATTGAACAGCGTGCGTCCGAACGATTCACGGCTCTGGCTCGTAACGAGCGTAAACAGTTCGTTGCCCGCCGCGTTGAAGCGGCCGCCCCAATATGCGATCGGCGTTTTGCCGCGTTTGACGTCCGCTTCGATATTGGTGAGCGCCGACGCGATCGCGCCCAGCAAGCCCGCGTTCTGCGCGATGCTCGCCACCGACGACGCCGACGAACTCGCGGGCGCGCTGGCTGCCGCGGCATCGACGCCGAATGCGCCGGTAGCGGACGCATCGGATGCGGGAATGCCAGCTTCGGCGGCGCGTTTGGCGTCGCGCAGCTTTTTCAATTGCGCGACGAGTGCGCTGCGCCGACGCTCGCTGTCGAGCGTGGAGATCACGGTATCGAGCGAGCGGAGCATGTCGGCATCGGACACGGCGGGCGCGGATGCGGCCGATGCGGCATCCGGCGCTGAGGCCGGCGCGGACGGCTTGATCAGCTCTTCGAGCGATGGCAGCGTGAGCGCGGGCGCGGCGTGCGCCGCTTGCATCGTCAGCGCGAAAAAGACGGCTAAAAGCGCGTGGGGTCGTCGGAGGCGTCGAAATATCGCGGAGGCGATCATCCAAAAGATCGCGACGAACACCAGCGCGCCGTCATGCGCGAGCTTGCGTGACTTCATATCGGTCTCGATTTTTGAGAAGACCGCCAGTTTAGCGGCTGCGTCGGGCGCGCCGCCCGATCCGGTGTAACCGAATGTTAACCGTCGCGAAACGATGCTTACTTGTCGTATTCGGTGCGGGTGCCGCTCGTGCTGCTGGTGCTATTCGCGTCGGCGGCCGAATTGGCGCTCGATGCCTGCGTATGCGACGCGCCGTTGCTCGTCGCCGACCACTCCTGCAGCTTGCGTCCGGCGCTCTGCAAACCCGCGCCGGTGGCGCTCGCCGCGTTGTCGATGGCGGCATTGGTCGCGCTCGCCGCATTGGCGAAGTTCGCCCGCGCGGATGCCGCGACGCCGCTCGCCGACACATCGGGCATCGTGCCCGCATTATCGAAATTCTGTTGTGCCGACTGTTTGGCGGCATCGACCTTTTGGCCGACGTAGCTCGCGGCCTGATCGAACTTCTGGCCGGTCTGGCTCGCCAGATTGTTGAACGCGTTCCCGGCCTGCCCCGCCTCGGCGTCGTGCTTTCCGCACGCGGCCCAGCACGGCGAGCGTCGACAGGGCCAGCGCGATGCGCGTCGTGGGCTTCATCTGCATGGTGTTACCTCGGATCCTCGAACGTCCGGAAACACGCGCGGCTTGCGGCTTGTGACTTGCGCCGCGCGTATCTCGAAATTGGCGCACATCATACTCCGATCGCGCAGGCGGCCTCGGCGCGTCGCGAAAACGTCGCAAAGCCGGACGATGCGCGGCGTTAGACTGCAACCCATGTCCCACGCGCCGCATGCCGTGCGGCGCGACTTCACACCAACCGGAGGTCGACGATGGCTGCAAAGAAGATTCTTTTCCTGACCGGCGATTTTGCCGAGGACTATGAAACGATGGTGCCATTCCAGGCACTGCTGGCGGTCGGCCATTCGGTCGATGCCGTGTGCCCCGGCAAGAAGAGCGGCGACTTCATCAAGACCGCGATTCACGATTTCGAAGGCGATCAGACCTATACGGAAAAGCCGGGCCATCTGTTCCGGCTCAACGCGAGCTTCGACGATGTCGATCCCGAACGCTACGACGCGCTCGCCATCGCGGGTGGACGCGCGCCCGAATATTTGCGCATGAACGAGCGCGTGCTGGAAGTCGTGCGCCACTTCGCGAAGGCGAACAAGCCGATCGCGGCGATCTGCCATGCGGCGCAGTTGCTGGCGGCGGCCGGCGTGATCGAAGGCAAGCGCATTTCCGCCTATCCGGCCTGCGCGGCGGAAGTGCGGCTGGCGGGCGCGACCTACGCGGATATCGCCGTCGATGCCGCCGTCACCGATGGCAACTTCGTCACCGCGCCGGCGTGGCCCGCGCATCCCGCGTGGATCGGGCAGTTTCTGGGCTTGCTGGGCACGCGCATCGAGCTCTAAGCGCTATTTAACGCTGTCCGAAAGCGTCGCGCCGCCGTGAAAACACCGCGCGCGGCGCGAAATAGAATGTTGCCTCTACATTTCAGAGACTTCTGGTTCTGGCAGGCTTCGGGCTGGCATATATTCGGTGCCGGTTCCGTCCCTCCAAGTCCCCAGCATGTTCATGATGAATTCCGCCATCGCTCTCGTTGCAGGGCTGATGCTGTTCGAGCCGTTCACGCGCCCTCCCGTCTCCCGCTTCACCACGCATCGCATGCGCCGCAGTCTGGCCAAACGCTCGTACTGTCAGGCGAGCGCCGCCTTTCTGGCCGCCATGATGGTCGTGACGTACCAGCCGCCGCCCGAGCGCATCTCGCCGCTGATCGTGCTGGGCGTCGCGGCGTTGCTGATGACCGCAGGCATCTACTGGGTCGTGCGCGGCAAGCGTCTGGCGCGTCAGCGTCGCGTGTTCAACGATCTGGGCTGAACTTCTTCCGGGCGGTGATGGATCACCGCCCGCGTCTTAGCTTTCTTCGAGCGGCAATCGCGCCGCTTGATCGCATCCATCGTCCTTTTCGGACACGCCAAGCTCCGTCCCTGACTTTCATGTCCGCCTGATTACCGCCCGCGAGAATCGGGCGCGTTTCGTTTTTCGCGCAGAAACTGCTGACAGCAATCGCATACGACCCCATAATCAGATATGCATGCGCTGCAAAGTTGCGCCGTCGCAAAAAATTGTAGTGTGAATGCGTGCGACAACCGCAATCGTTTCCGACGAAAATAGAGGCTTTCCTCAGTTTCCCGCGAATGCCGTTCTCACGGGCCCGCTTTTTCGTGAAACACCGTTCGACAAAACCTGTACGTCGTTGCGTTCGACCTTGTATGATCCGGGCGCGCGAAATCACGACCAGACGGTTTTGTGCGGACAAAAAAAAAAGGCGCTACGTTGCCGTAGCACCTTAAAAGTTCTAGCCATTCCGAGGGCCGTGCTAGAACCTGAGAGACGGTATTCCGAGCGTTTCAAGCGGGAAGCGAATGGCGCACATCGCTAGTAACTTTCGAAATTCGGTTCCATTTTTTCTGGGAACGCTGCCCAAGTCAAGCAAAATTTCTGATGTCGGGCAAGTGCCCAAACCCACGCGATTACAGGGGATTGTTAATAAAAGTTCATTCGGAATGCCACTAATCGGCGAGCCTTGCACCGCTTGCAAGCTTTGATTTGCACCCGAATAGAACAACGCAATCCAGGCAGTCGAAACGATGTTTCACAAAAACTAAATGCACACGCCAAACACACCACATCCGGGCCGTGACAAACAGAGAGAGAGAGAGAGGGATGGTGAAGAGGTCACCGCGCTGGCGCGAGGACTCGATGTCCTGCGCCGTATCGCCGCCGCCGATGCCCCCGTCAGCAACCGCGAACTGACGGAATGGACCGGCATTCCCAAGCCCACCGTGTCCCGCATCACCGCGACGCTCGTCGGGGCGGGCCTGCTGCTGCGTCTGCCGGGCCGCGACCGATAGTGATGATAACTATGTTTACGCCATAGCTCTCTGCTGAGCCCTCTCCTGATCATTTGCGCAATGTCCTCGTGCAGAACGCCCGAAGCGCTAAGCCAGCGTGCGCTCCGCGCGCCATCGTTGACCTGATTCGCAAATCTAAATATCATTCCGGCATTAGGAGAGAGGGTGTAGATGATTTAAGGTGCAAGATGCTTACACGGGGCGTTTTAGGCAATTTCCGTAGCTACGGACGACAGAGCGAGACCCATATTCACGAATATGTTCAGGCCGTTTTACCTGTATCCGGCGAGATGGAGATGAATGCTGGAGGACAGAGCAATCGATTAACTCCGTCGAAGGCAATCATACTAGGCCCGAGGACAGAACATAAATTCCATAGCACAAGGAACGGTATATTTCTGGTCGTTGATATCCGGACAGACATCGCACTCCGCAACAAAAAAGAAATAGATGAGTTTGTCATAGGCGAAATAACGCCATCCCATCAAAGATTGATGAAATTTCTTGCTGAAGAATTTTACAGAGCGCCTAATGATTTGTTTAAATGCGGCCCCTTGTTCACCGCTCTTGTTGATTTAATAAAGCAGACATCGCCAAAAGATATCGTACTGTCAGAAGCTGGAAGGCACTGGAACTTCGGCATATCGGAAACGGTGCAGGCGGCTGCCAAGAAATATGGCATGTCCGAAACTACATTCCGCCGCGTAGTTAGGCGATCTTTCGGCGACAGTCCAAAAAGGCTTCAAATGGAAGAAAGACTTAGCCACGCGGAGCATCTTCTCATTTCATCCGACCGGCCTATTTCTTCAGTCGCCTTTGACGTGGGTTTCAAGAGCACCTCGTCGTTCACGAATGCGTTTCGTAGAATACATGGCATCACCCCATCAGATTTCCGATCGATAAAGCGGTTTGCTTTTGACCATGCTGACGCGCGCAGCGACAATGGCCCCGGAGGTGATCAGGAAGGCGGCGAGAATGAGCGTTAAAGAAAGCTCGGTCTTTCCTAGTCCAAAAAGAATAAAAGTCGAAAGGAGCGGCGCTGCATACGAGATAGTCCCAAGCAGTTGAATATTTCCGCGCTTAACTCCGACGTCCCAAAAATAAAAAGCGATACCGACGGGGCCAAGCCCTAGCAGTGAGATTGCGATCCAGCTTGAATAAGCCTGCGGAAAGACGGTTTCCTCCACACAAAAGTGGAGAATCCATGACGCAGCGGCGGTAGCAAGGCAGAAAACAAAAACACTCTCGGTCGGGATATCGCCGAACCGTCGGGATATAACGGAGTAACTTGACCACGTGAGAGCGCAAGCAGCAGCCAACGCAAAGCCAACCAGATATGTGCTTGAGAATTCGACCGATTGATTCGCTATGATAAGGGCAGCGCCGCAAAAGCTAAGTACAGCCCCTGCCATATGGCCAATTTTAAAGCGTTCATTCGGAAGTAAGCTGGACAAAAGAACGATTAGAAGCGGCCAAAGGTACGCTATTAGACTGGCTCCGGCAGCGGGAGCCAGCCGCAATGCGTAGAAATAAAGAACGTGGTATCCAAATAAACTCAGCGTACCAAAAAGATAGATGGGCCATCTTACTGCACCCAGAGCGGCAAGATTTCCTCGCCAAAGGGTCCAGAAAAGTCCAATCAAGCCGCCGATAGTGAAGCAAATGCTATTTAGAAGCAGTGGAGGAGTCGGTTCTGTACCGATGGTCAAGGCAGCCAAGGACGACCACAAAATAACTGCCAGAGAGCCAATGATTGTTGCGCGCGTGCGTGTCATCAATGGTCATACCTCGTTTTAAGTGAATTAAATTGCTCTATTAATACGTCGCGAGATAGGGTCATTGTCGGCAATAGGCCATGTGCCTGTCTGAAGGATCGTCTTGTAGCTCTCCATGCCATTGACCTCGACGAGAGATCGCACACGGAGCAAATTCAATTCGTCCTTGGACCATTCGCCGTTTGGCGCATCATTCATCGTCGCGAACTCGTGAGAATAGCCTTCATCGGTGTTTGTCGTCGCGTACGGTTGCAATTTTGAAAAGTGCGGTGCGCCGGGTAACGGTGTGAAGATGAAGGGATTCATGTAAGATGCACCAGCCGCCATTAAGAACCGACCATATTCGAATGTCTTCTCTATATCTTCCCGGGTTTCGACATAAAGCTTGCGACCAGCAGTTGGATTGACGAATCCGAACATCAAGCCGCCAGTCGCATGTATGGCGTTATCATATAGCGTGTTGAGTACCCGCTGAGTATAATATTCAATTGTGTTGATCGGGGGTTTGTTCGCTGTTCCCAGTGCCTCCAGATTGCTGCTTTCGACAGCAAGATAGAGACTATAACAACCGCTCTCACGCATGCGCTTTACTAGGCGATCGAGTGTAAGGCCCGATCTTTTCGCCCGCAAAAGTGGTTCGAACAGCTTTTCGCGCCCAGTTTCTTTAAGCACGAACTCTTCGCTAACTTCCGGCAGCAGTGCAATCAGAGAGAATAGTGCGACACCGCCTTCCTCAAACCAAGGCAGGTTGTACTTTTCTAACAAATCAAAAACTTTCATCGTCCACTCTGGATCATGGAAAAGATGATCATCTTCGACGATGAACTCGGTAATTCCGAACTCGACCAAACTGGCGAGATAGCGATCAAACGAGACCTCGTTCATCTTTAACCATCCGCCTTGTATCCTCGGAATTGTGCAGAAGGTGCACCGTACATCGCAGCCCACCGTCGTGAATCCATACGTAAGGTGATCATGATCGACTTGACGCTTGCCGCCAGAATGGAATGGACTGTCATAAAGGCTGAAGTCAACCAACGAGTAATCCGGTTGTGAAAACGTATCCATGCTTGGAAGGAATCCGCGAGGCCGTGTTTGAACGACGTTTCCATTGCGACGAAAGACGATACCTGCCACATCCTCGATAGGGGTTTGGTTATGCAGTGCGTCAATCATTTCCACAAATGTCACGTCACCTTGCTGGCAGACCACATAATCTGCAGGACAGTCACGCAACGCGTCTTCCGGCAGCCCCGATACGTGCGTTCCTCCCATGATAACGATAATGTTTTCGTCAATACTTTTAACCAAATCGGCAAGTGCTCGAGTGTTTCCCCACTGGTGGCTGTAATCGCACGATATTCCGACGATTTGCGGCTCAAACTCTCTAATGGCCTCAATCATCACATCGTTGGCGATTCCATAACTCCAGATTTCGCTTCCTTCCGAAGAAGTGAATGCGTGTCGCTCGTCATTCCACCCTTGGTATGCTCCGTCAATAATCTTGACTGAATACCCTTTCGCTTTAGCTTGCGTTCCCACGCGAAGCAGGCCCATGGGGACGCCTGCCCGTTTCATTTCTTCTATATAGTTCAGACCTTCAGCTTTCAGATCATGGACTAATTTTAGATCTCTCTTTAAGTGCAGTCCATTTTTCGCCGATAGGTTATCAGCTACGATGTCCAAGGGACGCCTGATCCGCGTGTATTGAGGTATTAGAAGTAGCACTTTTGCTTTTGTTGCCGGCGTTGTTTGCCATGCTTCCGTATGCAACCGAGGGATTGAATCCGGAAGTTCGCCGTCAATGAGTTTGCGCCCGAGCTTACTTTGTAGTGCGGGCCGATTGATATCAGGTCGCAATGCTATTCCATCTGCCATAACCTTAAGCATAAACTACCCTCCATCGGGTTGGCTGTATGAATTCTTCGATAATCGGTGATCTGAACAGACAAACCTGGTCCGGATACTGATGAGAAGCAGTGCACGAAGGGATGTCGGCTCTGTTGGATACGATCGGAACGACACCACGGGTTAGCAGTGTTGTTACCGCCCTAATTAGATTGCTCTGCGATAATCGTCGGCAGCTCGCGGGATCGATGATGATTTGCGCCGCTACCAAGTTTGATAGTTCGAGGCATCTGTACAGGCGGGCTATGGCGATCGTCTGGGCGATTGTCGTGGCCGCGCATAGGGCCAATCTCCGAGCGCCATGGACATTTACGCCGTCAGCGTACGATACATGCAAAGCAATGATTGCGTGGTGACCGCTGCTTTGCGCTTCACGGATGCGGTTCGCGATTGGCTGAAAGTCCGTGACTTCGTTTTCAAGGTTCTCTCGAACCTCGTATGAAGTATCAATCACAGAAATGGTACGTCTCACGTGCACGACTATGTTCTTGGGCGAAGAGGTCAATTTCCTCGCACAGTAGCAAACAGCGTTATCTTCTGTTTCGTTGAACTATTTCACAAACCGCCAAACGCTTTACATTTCAGGCGAGGAACGGGCCATTGGGCGACTTTGTAACGAGCGTTTTGGCGGCTGGTCCCGCGATGGCGGGCGGCGCTGCGATTGGGGAGGTCTCCGCGCCGCCCGCCATCGGTTATATCGGGTCGGTTGACGCTTGCCGTGCAGCGATTGGCGTCTATGGTTTATTGTCGTCCGCGAACGCGCTTTTCCCCTTTTCGGCCCAGAGCGCACGCGCCTTGTCGCGGTCATCG
>NZ_LFJJ01000180.1 GCF_001189365.1 Candidatus Burkholderia verschuerenii
TCAGCTCAACGTCATGCCTCAACCTCTACTCGTGCGCTGCAGACCTGGCTGAGATGTGCGTTTACGTCTGCACCAGACTGCGTCGTCGGGTCCATTCCGGCAAATTCAATTTTGCAGGCCAGACTAAGTAAGCGGCATCCGGCAATAAAAAACGCCACGGCAAAAACCGTGGCGTTTCAACATGTGCCGAAGCTCGAGGACGATCAGTCCGCCCAGCTCAATCCGCCGCTATAGCCGACGATCAGAATCAGCAGCCCGAAGCCGATGCGATACCACGCGAACGCCGAGAAATCGTGCGACGCGACGTAGCGCAGCAACCAGCGCACGCAGATAAACGCGCTGACGAAGGCCGCCACGAGACCGATCGCGAACAGCCCGATATCGTTGACGGACAGCGTGCGCCAGTACTTGGCCATTTCATAGAGCGTCGCGCCGAAGATCACCGGAATCGCGAGGAAGAACGAAAACTCCGTGGCGACGCGGCGATCCAGCCCGAACAGCATGCCGCCGATGATCGTCGAGCCCGAGCGCGAAGTGCCCGGAATCAGCGCGAAGCATTGCGCGAGACCGACTTTCAAGGCATCGGCGGGCGTGAGGTCGTCGATCGAATGCACGCGCGGCGGATGCTGGCGATCGCGCTGACGCCCTTCCGCCCACAAAATAATGATGCCGCCGACGATCAGCGCGACCGACACCGGCACCGGCGAAAACAGCACCGCCTTGATCTGCTTTTCGAGCAGCAACGCCAGCACGATGGCCGGAATCGTCGCGATGATCACGTTGATGGCGAAGCGCCGCGCATCGGGCCGCGTCGGCAGGCCGCCGACCACGTTGATGATCCGCGCGCGATATTCCCAGCAGATCGCCAGAATCGCGCCGAATTGAATGACCACGTCGAACGTCTTGGATTGCGCGTCGGTGAAGTTCAGCAGACTTCCCGCAACGATAAGATGCCCCGTGCTGGAGACCGGCAAGAATTCGGTCAAGCCTTCCACGACGCCCAGAATCAGCGCCTTTACCATCAGGATCCAGTCCATCCGTCCGCCCTTTTTTCGCTGTTTTGCCGCTTTTATGGCAATGGGTTTGAAGCACGACGCGCGAAGATTTCGAACTACTTTTCGACGATCTGAACACGTATGCCGTTTGTAAGGACAGTGATTGTACCAGGTTCGTAAGACACACCGGCGAACTGGAGCTCTTCGGGCTTGAAGGTGTGGATCGGATAACGGTCGAGCAACTGCGCGGCGAGCATCGCGCCGGCGGCGGCGATCTGCTGGTTATATTGCGCGGCATCGCCCGTGAACTGCGAATCGTCGACGGAGGGCGACACGAGAATCACCGAGCGGCTCTGCGCGTCGTAGCCAAGTTGCGTCGACAGCGTGAACGCACCGTTGACCGGATTCGGCATGAACGGCGTGGCGAGCTGCGCATCGACATGCACCGTCACGCGATTGCGATCCGGCGACATGCCGACCACGGGATTACTCAACACGACATCGAAAATCTGCGAGGCCGTGCGCTGAATCGGAAACTTGCGCGCGACGGCGTCCTGAATCTGCTGCTGCGAAAACGTGTAGTGATCCGGAATGAAGGGGAAAGTAGAAACAGCGCGGGCGACGGGAGCGAAGGTCAAGGCGCACAGCGCGACGCTCGTCGCTTTCAGAAAAAACCGGCGCCCGATGGGCGCGGAAATGCGGGTCATGCGGGTCCTCCGGGGAGCTTGCTGTGGTACAGGGTGCGGCGCAGTCTGCGCGATTGGACCCGCAAACGTCAATGCGGTTGCGTCTGTATTTCCAGCTTCGCGATCCACTCCAGCGCAAACTCCAGCGTGTCGCCGCACATCTCCCGCGACGGCTGCAACCCACTGCAACACTTCGGCCGGCGCGGATCGCCGAAAATCCTGCAGCGAAGATCGTCGTCGAGTTGCACGCAGCGCTCGCCCGCGCGCTTGCCGTCGGGCATGCCGGGAATCGGGCTCGAAATGGAAGGCGCGATGCAGCACGCGGCGCAGCCTTCGCGGCAGGCGTGAGGCGAGGAAAGTTCGACAGCCATCTCAAAAAACGCGGACGCAAGCGGAAAACGCCTATTGTCCCACGCGCGCCTTTGCGTTTCGTCAAACCGCTGCGGCGATATTGCGCAATAAACAGGCACGCGACGCCTCTACACTCGGCCTACACGCCCCGTCTCGACGCGCCATGACTCTCGCCGCCACCCTCTTCCGCCCGGATCTGCTCGAACGCTACAACGCCAACGGTCCGCGCTACACGTCCTATCCGACCGCCGTGCAGTTCACGGATGCCTTCGATCCCGCGCATTACCATCGCGCGGCGCAGGAAGGCGATCCGCACGCCGGTTTATCGCTGTACGTCCACATTCCGTTCTGCGACACGGTCTGCTTCTACTGCGGCTGCAACAAGATCGCAACAAAAAATCGTGCGCACGCGCGCCCGTATCTCGATCGCATGAAGCGCGAACTCGCGATGCAAGCCGCGCTCTTCGATACCGCGCGCCCCGTCACGCAGCTTCACTGGGGCGGCGGCACGCCGACGTTTCTCTCGCACGACGAAATGCGCGAGCTGATGGCCGCGACCGCCGAGCACTTCGCGCTCGTGCCCGACGAGCGCGCCGAATATTCGATCGAAGTCGATTCGCGCGAGGCATCGGCACAGACGATCGGCTTGCTGCGCGAACTCGGTTTCAATCGCCTGAGCCTCGGCGTGCAGGACTTCGACGAACGCGTGCAGCGCGCCATCAACCGCGTTCAGCTGCGCGACATGACCGAAACCGTTCTGGACGCGGCGCGCGCGCACGGCTTCAAATCGGTGAGCGTGGATCTGATCTACGGCTTGCCGCATCAGAGTGTCGACAGCTTCACGCGCACGCTCGATGCAATCGTCGACATGCGGCCGGATCGCGTGTCGGTGTTCGGCTATGCGCATATGCCGGCGCTATTCAAGATGCAACGGCAGATCGACGAAAGCGCGTTGCCTTCGCCCGCCGTGCGGCTCGCGATCCTCGAACGCGTGATCGAGCGCATGAGCGAAGCGGGCTATGTCTACATCGGCATGGACCACTTCGCGCTCCCCGATGACGAACTGACGCGCGCGCTCGAAGCGGGCACGCTGCAACGCAACTTTCAGGGCTACAGCACGCACGCGGACTGCGATCTGATCGGCATAGGCGCATCGTCGATCGGCAAGGTCGGCGATGTCTACGCGCAGAACGCGCGCGACCTCGACACCTACGCCGCGTCGATCGATTCGGGTCAACTCGCGATCGCGCGCGGCGTGCGGCTGTCCGCCGACGACCTGCTTCGCCGCGACGTGATCATGCGCGTCATGTGCGGTGGCGCGCTGGACTTCGGCGATATCGAACAGGCCCACGGCATCGGCTTCCACGCGCATTTCGCTGACGAACTCGCGCGCCTCGCGCCGATGGCCGGCGACGGCCTCATCGATCTGACGCGCGAGCGGCTCACGGTGCTGCCCGCCGGACGCATGCTGGTGCGCAACGTCGCATCGGTGTTCGATCGTTATCTGGGACAAGCCACGTTGCAGCGCTTTTCGCGCACGATCTGACGCGGACGTTTCCCTCGGCCGTTCGGCATAGAACCAAGGTCGGTCAAGTATTTACTATTGCGCTGGCTTAGAATGGCAGGCACTTCGCGCGCCGGAGTCGAGCACGGCCGGCGCGCTTCGTTCATATGCCGATTGCGCGCGCCGCCGCGCATCGAGCCGCCGTTTCGAAACGCGTGTCGCGGGTCGTTCGCGTCGCGCGTTTCGCAACTCATCACGCCACTGCACGACGCCATGCCGACCAATTCGCCGCAGTTCGCCCCGCTTGCCCAACTCGCCGCCGATCTCCGCAGCGGCCGCACGACCAGCCGCGCGCTGGTCGAGACGGCGCTGGAACGGATCGCGGACCCGTCGGGCCAGGGCTCGACCGTCTTCCTGCATGTCGATGCCGACCACGCCCGCGCTGCCGCCGACGCCCACGACGCGCTGCGTCGCGCGGGCACCGTACTGTCGCCGCTCGCGGGCATCCCTGTGTCGGTGAAGGATCTGTTCGATATCGAAGGACAAATCACCCGCGCGGGCTCGAAGCTGCTGTCCGACGCGCCGCCCGCCACCTCCGATGCCGTGTCCGTCGCGCGTTTGCGGCGCGCGGGCGCGGTCATCGTCGGGCGCACCAATATGAGCGAGTTCGCCTATTCGGGGCTCGGCCTCAATCCGCACTACGGCACGCCGCATTCGCCGTATCACGCGAACGTCCCGGGCGATGCGCGCATCGCGGGCGGATCGTCGTCGGGCGCGGCGGCATCGGTCGCGGACGGCATGGCGGCCATCGCGCTCGGCACCGATACGGGCGGTTCCATCCGCATTCCCGCCGCGATGTGCGGCCTCACCGGTTTCAAGCCGACCGCGAGCCGCATTCCGAAACAGGGCGGCGTGCCGCTCTCCAAGACACTCGATTCGTTCGGGCCGATCGGCAATAGCGTCGCGTGCTGCGTGCTGGTCGACCGCATTCTGGCGGGCCGCGAGCCGGACGTGCCGGCCACGCGTCCGCTCGAAGGCGTGCGTCTGGGCGTGTTGACCAATTTCGTCACGAACGATGTCGAAGCGCCCGTCGCCCAGGCGGTGGCCGCCGCGATCAATCATCTCGCCGCGGCGGGCGCGCTGGTCGAGGACGTGCGCTTCGCGCCGCTCGATCGTCTGCCGGAACTGAGCCGTTTTCCGCTGATCGCGATCGAGGCGTGGGCGTGGCATCGCAAGCTGGTGGCCGAACGCGGCGCGCAATACGATCCGCGCGTGCTGTCGCGCCTCACACGCGCGGAAGCCGCGACCGCCGCCGATTACATCGACTTGTGCGAAGCCCGCGCCGCGATGATCGACGAAGCGCGCCACACGCTCTGGCAGCGCTTCGACGCGATCCTCTGCCCGACCACGCCGATGCTGCCGCCGCGCATCGCCGAACTGGAGCGCGACGACGATCTGTTCCTGCGCACCAACGCGCTGATTCTGCGCAATCCGACCGCCTTCAATTTCCTCGATGCCTGCGCGCTGTCGCTGCCGTGCCATCCGCGCGGCGATGCGCCGGTCGGCCTGATGCTGGTCGGCGCGCCGCATGCCGACGACACGCTGCTGTCGATCGGACGCGCAGTCGAGGCGGTGCTCGAAACGACGCGTTGATCGCTGACAAACGGCAAATGTTTCCTCCGGGCCGTTCGCGCTAGAATCCACCACGATGCTGCGCAACTCAGGTACTTCCTTCTCGAATCGTTGCGGACCAATGAACAAGTTTTTACATCAATTCTCGATGCACCAGGACGACCGCGTCCTGCGCCGCGAACGGCGGCTTTTGACCCTGCTCGGGTTCGTGTCGCTCGGACTCGTCGGCGGCGCGCTCTATCTGCAGTTCTTTCATAACGAAGACCCATGCCCGCTGTGCATCATCCAGCGCTATTTCTTCGTGCTGATCGCGGTCTTCGCGTTTCTCGGCGCGGGCTTCAACAATTGGCGCGGCATTGCGCTGCTGGAAACGCTGGTAGCGCTGTCCGCGCTCGGCGGACTGGCGACGGCGGCGCGTCATGTCTACGTGCAGGCCAATCCGGGCTTCAGTTGCGGCTTCGACGCGCTGCAGCCGATCGTCGACGGGTTGCCGCCCGCGCGCTGGCTGCCGCAGGTGTTCAAGGTCGCGGGCCTGTGCGAGACGCCTTATCCGCCGATTCTCGGGCTGTCGCTGCCGCAATGGTCGCTGGTCGCCTTCGCGATCATGTTCGTGTTCGTGATGCTGAGCCTGCGCACCAAGCGCAAACTGCGCTCGGTCGTTCGGTAAGTTTTCCTTCTTTCCTCACCGTGCGGGCGATCCGACCGTCCGCACGTGTCGGCTTTCCCTTCCCTCTTTCGCGCATCAGCACATCCGCATAACCTTGATACGAGCCCGATAATATTTTTGGGATATTGGGATGCTATGGTCGTGTCTGGATGGCGATCTACGTGCGCGCAGTCCGTTTTGCTTTCAGGCAGCCGAAGCGAATGTCCGAACCGATGGTTCGAACGCATTCTCCAGCAACCCATGAAGTGAACGGCAACCGCGTAACGCGCGCCTGATGATCCGCAATGTCGAATTTTGTCATGACAACGCAAACCATCCGCTTCCTTCGACGCGACGCCGCGCGTGAGATCGCCGGCGCGCCCGTCCTTACGCCGACGCCGCGCCCCTCGCCACGTCTGAAGCGAGCCCCGAAGCGATCCCTGCCGCATCGAATGCGTTCGCCGTCCAAATCCGAGATAGCCGTCCCGGTAAACTAGCGACTGCGACGACAAGACGCGCACCTGCGATCAACTTTGGAGCTCTCTCGATGCAAGTTTGGCTGAACGACCTGCAAACCCTGCTCGCGCACGGCGATGCCGCCGTGCTCGTGACGGTCGCGCGTGTCGAAGGCTCCGCGCCGCGCGAGCCGGGCACGAAGATGATCGTCACGCGCGAAGATGCGCGCTACACCATCGGCGGCGGCCATCTGGAATGGAAGGCCATCGAAACCGCCCGGCGCGTGCTGAAGGACGGCATGCGCAGCCCGCGCACGCGCAAGCTCGAGCGTTTCGCGCTCGGGCCGAGCCTCGGCCAGTGCTGCGGCGGCGTGGTGGTGCTGGCGTTCGAACGACTCGACGTATCGGACCTCAACTGGGTGACGACGCTTTCGAAACGCACCGCGCAAGGGTTGTCGACCGTGCGCAGCGTGTCCTTCGCGCCGAAGCCTGATGCCGTGATGCTCTCCGATCCCGAACCGGGCGCAACCGATGCCGACTGCCTGCTCTGGGACGGCGCCGGTTTTGCCGAAAGCGGTGCGCTCCTGACGGAAACCATCGCGCCGCGCGACTTCAACGTCGTGCTGTTCGGTGCGGGACACGTGGGCGCGGCGCTCGTGCGCGTGCTGGCCACGCTGCCCTGCCATGTGACCTGGGTCGATTCGCGCGACGCCGCTTTCCCCGCCGCGCAGTTCGTGCCGGACAACGTGACCATCGAGCCTACCGACGCGCCCGACGAAGCCGTCGATAACGCGCTGCCCTTCAGCTACTTCGTCGTGATGACGCACGATCACACCGTCGATCTCGCGCTCGCCGAATGCATCCTCAAGCGCGGCGATTTCGGGTTCTTCGGCATGATCGGCTCGTACACGAAGAAGAAGCAGTTCGAGCATCGGCTCGCGGCGCGCGGTATCGATCCGGCGAAGATCGAGCGGATGGTGTGTCCGATCGGCATCGACGGAATCGTGGATAAATCGCCGGAGATCATCGCCGTTGCAGCGGCAGCTCAACTGCTGCAAGCGGTCGAATTCAACGCGCACGCGCGCGCGTCGTCATCGTCGTCGCAACAGACCGTCTGAAGCCACGGACGAACACGTAAGCCCCAACAGAAGAAAGCCCATGAATCCCACACTCGCCGACAAGATTGCGCGCGCACCGAAGGCGGAGCTGCATATCCATATCGAAGGTTCGCTCGAGCCCGAGTTGATCTTCGCATTGGCCAAACGCAATAACGTGAAGCTCGCGTACGACTCCATCGACGCGCTGCGCGCCGCCTACGCGTTCACCGACCTGCAATCGTTCCTCGACATTTATTACGCGGGCGCGAGCGTGCTGCTGCACGAGCAGGATTTCTACGACATGACGATGGCCTACGTCGAAAAGGCGCTGGCCGATCACGTCACGCACACGGAAATCTTCTTCGATCCGCAGACGCATAAGGAACGCGGCGTGTCGATCGCTACGGTCGTGGCGGGCATCGAGCGCGCGCTCGCCGACGGCGAGAAACGCGGCCTCACGTCGAAGCTGATTCTGTGTTTCCTGCGCCATCTGTCGGAAGAGGATGCGCTCGCCACGTTCGATGCCGCGCTGCCGCTGTTCGATCAGTACAAGCATCGGCTGATCGGTGTCGGGCTGGATTCGTCGGAGCGCGGGCATCCGCCGTCGAAGTTCGAGCGCGTGTTCGCGAAAGCGCGCGAGCGCGGCCTCAAGCTCGTCGCGCATGCGGGCGAGGAAGGTCCGCCGTCGTATGTGTACGAAGCGCTCGATCTGCTGAAGGTGGATCGCGTCGATCACGGCGTGCGCAGCATCGAAGACGCGGCGCTGGTCGCGCGTCTGGCCGATTCGCGTATCGCACTGACCGTGTGCCCGCTGTCGAATCTCAAGCTCTGCGTGTTCGACGACATGACCAAGCACACGCTGAAAGATCTGCTCGATCAGGGCGTCGCGGTCATGATCAATTCCGACGATCCCGCGTACTTCGGCGGCTATGTCAACGCGAATTACTTCGCCATTGTCGATGCCCTGAAGCTCGACGATCGGGAGGTCTACACGCTGTTGCGCAACAGCCTCGAAGCCTCGTTCGTCACCGACGACGAACGCGCCGCGATGATCGCGCGCCTCGACACGCACTGGAAGCAGTAACGATGGATACGACAGCAAGCGCACAGCGCGACGTCACCGCCATCGAACGCTTCTTCGGCATTCGCGCGGCGGGCTCGCGCACCAAGACCGAAGTCGTCGCGGGCATCACGACGTTTCTCACGGCGATGTACATCATCGTCGTCAATCCGGGCATTCTGTCGCAAGCCGGCGTGCCCTTTCCGGCGGCGCTGACGGCGACCGTCATCGTCAGTTTTCTGGGCAGTTGCGCGATGGGTCTGTACGCGCGCAATCCGGTGCTGGTCGCGCCCGGCATGGGCATGAACGCGCTGTTCGCGTTCGTGATGGTCCACGGCGGCAAGATGCCGTGGCAGACCGCGCTCGGCTGCGTGTTCTGGGCGGGCGTGATCTTCGCCGTGCTGGCCATCTTCAACGCGCGCAAGCTCGTCGTCGATGCGATTCCCGCGAATCTGCGGCATGCGGTGTCGTGCGGCATCGGGCTGTTTATCAGCCTGATCGGGCTGGTGAACGCGAAGTTCGTCGTCGGCGATCCGGTGACGATCGTGCATTCGGCGTTGCTCAATCCGGTCGTGATCACGTTTCTGATCGGCCTTGCCGTGACGACGATTCTCGTCGCGCGCAAGGTGACCGGCGCGCTGATGATCGGCATCGTGTTCACGACGATCATCGCGATTCCGATCGGCCGATTCTGGGGCGACGGCACCGCGTACTGGCCCGCCGCCATCGCGACGAAAACGCTCGTCAACTGGAACGGCCTGTTCGCCACGCCCGACTTCTCCGGCATCCTGCAACTCGACCTGATGGGCGCGCTGAAAGTGGCGTACTGGCCGTTCATCTTCGTGATGCTGTTCACGTCCTTCTTCGACGCGCTGTCCACCTTCATGGCGATTTCGGAGGCCGGCAAGCTCTACGACGAGAACGGCAATCCGCGCAATATCCGCCAGTCGATGATGGTCGATGCCTTCTCCGCGCTCGTGTCCGCGCCGCTCGGCACGAGTCCGGCCAACGCGTATATCGAATCGGCCGCGGGCATTTCGGCGGGCGGGCGCACGGGGCTGGTCGCGGTCGTCGCCGGATTGTGCTTTCTGCCGTTCCTGTTCCTGTCGCCGCTTCTTTCGCTGGTTCCGGCGATCGCCACCGCGCCCGCGCTCGTGCTGGTCGGCGTGTTCATGATGGAAGCGATCACGCAGATCGAATGGCATCGCTTCGACGAAGCCATTCCCGCCTTCCTCGCGATGATCCTGACTCCGATGACCTATTCGATCACGGACGGCGTCGCGTACGGTTTTCTCGCCTTCGTCGTGCTGAAGTCGTGCACGGGTCGCGCGAAGGAAATCAAGCCGGCGATGTGGATCATCGCGGCTTTCTCTTTAGTGCTGCTTTCGCAGTTGTAAAACCTTAGAAATCGGAGACGTTGCATCATGACTCAGACCGCCTACCGCGCCCAATTGCTGACCTTCCGGGAAGATCCCGCGCATGCTGCTGACGGCGCGGTCTATGAGGCCGACGGCCTTCTGATCGTCGAGGACGGCAAAGTGGTCGCGGCGGGCGCGTATGCGTCGATCCGCGACAAACTCAGCCCCGACGCGACCGTTCACACGATGCGCGACAAGCTGATCGTGCCGGGTTTCATCGACTCGCACATTCACTATCCGCAGACGGACATGATCGCGTCGCCCGCGCCGGGTCTGCTGCCGTGGCTCAACACGTACACGTTTCCGACCGAACGCGGCTTCGAGAATCCGCAGATCTCGCGCGAAACGGCGAGCTTTTTCATCGACGAACTGCTGGCGTGCGGCACGACGACCGCGCTCGTCTACTGCACGGTGCACAAGCAATCGGCGGATGCGTTCTTCACCGAAAGCGAAGCGCGCAACACACGCATGATCGCGGGCAAGGTACTGATGGACCGCAATTGCCCCGAGTTTTTGCGCGACACGGCGCAATCCGGCTACGACGACAGCGAGGAACTCATCGCGCGCTGGCACGGACGCGGCCGTCAGCATTACGCGCTGACGCCGCGTTTCGCACCGACCTCGACCGAGGCGCAGCTCGAAGCATGCGGCGTGCTCGCGCAGAAGCATCAGGACGTGTTCATTCAGAGCCACGTCGCGGAAAACACCGACGAGATCAAATGGGTCGAGAGCCTGTTTCCGGGGCATCGCAGCTATCTCGACATCTACGATCACTACAACCTGCTGCGTCGCCGCGCGGTGTAAGGCCATTGCATCTATCTCGACGACGCCGATCGTCAGCGCATGGCGGAAACGGGTGCGGTGGCATCGCATTGCCCGACGTCGAATCTGTTCCTCGGCAGCGGCCTGTTCGATTTCGAGAAAGCTGGCGCGTCAAACATGCCGGTCGCGCTGGCGACGGACGTCGGCGGCGGCACCTCGTTTTCCATGCTTCAGACGATGAACGAAGCGCACAAGGTCGCGCGTCTGACGGGGCATCATCTGACGGCGACGCGCATGTTCTGGCTCGCGACGACGGGCGCCGCGCAAGTGCTCGAACTCGACGACAAGATTGGCACGCTGGCCGTGGGCAGCGAAGCGGATTTCGTCGTGCTCGATCCGAACGCGACGCCGCTGCTTTCGCGTCGGATGGCGCGCACGGAATCGCTCGAAGAACTGTTGTTCGCATTTGCGCTGCTGGGCGACGATCGCGCGGTGTTCGAGACGTATGCGGCGGGCAAGCGCGTGCATTCGCGCGATGCGCGCAAGACGGCGAAGCTGGAATTGGCGGCTTGACGCGTCATTCGCCGCGTTTTAATTAGTCGGCCCTTCAGAATTAGTCGAAGTCAAGGGTGGCAAGGGGCCGCCGGAAGATCGTGTTTCCCAGAACTCCCAGAAGCAATATTGATCTGAATGGTTTCCTGGGAGTTTGGAACTTCGCCGA
>NZ_LFJJ01000181.1 GCF_001189365.1 Candidatus Burkholderia verschuerenii
TCGGCGAAGTTCCAAACTCCCAGGAAACCATTCAGATCAATATTGCTTCTGGGAGTTCTGGGAAACACGATCTTCCGGCGGCCCCTTGCCACCCTTGACTTCGACTAATTCTGAAGGGCCGACTAAAATAGGCGCATCGCGAATTTTTGCATCGATGCCCGCCATGCTCGCCCGACTTCCGCTCTACATGCGCCTCGTGCGCCTCGATAAGCCCATCGGCAGCCTGCTGCTGCTGTGGCCGACGCTCAACGCGCTGTGGATCGTCTCCGATGGCCGTCCGTCGCCGATGCTGCTGATCATTTTCACGCTCGGCACGCTGCTCATGCGCTCGGCGGGTTGCGCGATCAACGATTACGCCGACCGCGATTTCGATCGCTACGTGAAGCGCACCGCCGAACGGCCGATCACGTCGGGCAAGATCAAGGCGTGGGAAGCGGTGGCGCTGGCGGCGGCGCTCTCGCTGATCGCGTTTCTGCTGATTTTGCCGCTCAACACGCTGACCAAGGAACTGTCCGTGTTCGCGCTGTTCGTGGCGGGATCGTATCCGTTCACCAAGCGCTTCTTCGCGATTCCGCAGGCGTATCTCGGCATCGCGTTCGGCTTCGGCATTCCGATGGCCTTCGCCGCCATTCAGGATCATGTGCCGATGCTCGCGTGGATCATGCTGATTGCCAACGTGTTCTGGTCGGTCGCCTACGACACCGAATACGCGATGGTCGATCGCGACGACGATATCAAGATCGGCATCCGCACATCGGCGCTGACGTTCGGGCGTTACGACGTCGCCGCCGTCATGCTGTGCTATGCGGTGACGCTGGCGATTTATGTCGGCATCGGCATCGCGCTGGGTTTCGGCTGGCTGTACTGGTTCGGCTGGCTCGGCGCGGCGGCGTGCGCGGTGTATCACTACGGGTTGATCCGGAATCGCGAACGCATGGCGTGCTTCGCGGCGTTCCGGCATAACAACTGGCTGGGCGGGATGTTGTTCGCGGGGATTGCGCTGCATTACGCGTTGCGCGGCTGAGTGTCGCGCGCCTGGCGCGAGACCTCGGCAACCCATATTCATTTTTGACAAAAGCAGACTGCAATTCGTACGGAAGCGGCCTTTAGACTTTAGAATTCCTTTTAAGGTTGTCTACCGTCCAATGGCTCATCCGAAACGTCCCATTGCATTCGTGCTGACTGCATCGAATCACGGCACGATGATCGTCAATCGCCACGATCACGCCGTGCAGAACAATCATGCGTTCGGAGTCGGCCATCAGATTCTGAGCCGTTCCTGTTTCGATCCGTCCGAAGTCGAGTTCGTGCTCGCCCTGCTGTCGCGCCGTCGCGATCATTTCGGGGACGACGTGTTCGCCATCGACGGCGGGGCGAATATCGGCGTGCATTCGGTGGAGTGGGCGCGTCATATGTACGGCTGGGGCCGCGTGCTCAGCTTCGAAGCGCAGGAAACCGTCTTCTATGCGCTGGCCGGCAATCTCGTGCTGAACAATTGCCTCAACGCGCGCGCCAAGCTTGCGGCGCTGGGCGAAAGCGTTGGCGAGATCACCATTCCGCAGCCCGATTATTTCTCGGCGGCGAGCTTCGGCAGTCTGGAATTGAGGCGGCGTGAAGGCACGCAGTACATCGGCCAGGACATTTCATATGACGCGGCGGCGGGCGTCGCGGTGCCGATGGTCACGATCGATTCGCTCGATCTGCCGCGCGTCGACTTCCTGAAGCTCGATGTCGAAGGCATGGAAATGGACGTGCTGCGCGGCGCGACGAACACGCTGAAGCGCTGCACGCCCATTTGTCTCGTCGAGTACATCAAGAGCGATCGGGAGGCGTTGAGCGCTTATCTCACCGATCTGGGCTACACGAGCATCTATGTGGCCGAGCCGAACATCATCGCGATCCATGAAAGCGATCCGACGCGGCAGAATATCGTCCTGCAGGATCGCAGCCTGACTATCGTCTGAGGTCTTTCGTTTCCCGTGGCTCGGCGCCGTCCATCAACCCGCGCCGAACTCATCCCCCATCTCCTTCGCACGCGCCTGCGCCGCCAGCGCGCCGCGCACGATGGCGTCCTTCACGCCTTGCGCATCGAACGATGCCAGCGCAGCCGCCGTCGTGCCGCCCTTCGACGTCACGCGTTCGCGCAGCACGCTCGCCGGTTCGCCCGATTGCGCCGCCAGTTGCGCCGCGCCCGTGAACGTGGCGACGGCGAGCGCGCGGCCTTGAGCTTCGTCCATGCCGAGTTGGCACGCCGCTTCCTGTATCGCTTCGATGAAATAGAACACGTAGGCCGGGCCGCTGCCGGAAATGCCGGTGACGGCGTCGAGCATCGATTCGTCGTCGAACCAGACGGCTTCGCCCACGGCTTCGAGCACCTGCGACGCAAGCTTTTTCGATGCATCGTTCACGCCGGGCAGCGCCGCGAGTCCCGTCACGCCCATGCCGATCAGCGCGGGCGTGTTCGGCATTGTGCGCACGATCTGCGTGTAGCCGTTCAGCCAGCGCGACAGATCGCTCGCGCGGATGCCCGCCGCGATGCTGATGATCGTCTGCTTCGACAGATGCGGCGCGAGCGTCTCGGCCACGCTTCGGAGCACTTGCGGCTTCACCGCGAGCACGATGGCGTCGTAATCGGCGAGCTTGCCGTCGACCGCCGCGCCCGTCGCGATGCCGAACTGCTTCGCGGTCCGTTCGCGCGCTTCGTCGTTGATATCGATGGCGTACACGTCGGCGGGCGACGTGCCGCGCTTGATCAGACCGCCGATGAGCGCTGCGGCCATGTTGCCGCCGCCGATAAATGCGATTTTCATGTTCGTCGTGAGTTCGGGTTCAGAGGATGTCAGTGGGCGTAAGTGCGCGCGCCGAAAATCGCCGTGCCGATGCGGACCATCGTCGCGCCTTCGAGCACGGCGGCTTCGAGATCGGCGGACATGCCCATCGAAAGCGTGTCGAGATCGAGGCCGTCGACGCGCAATGCGTGCATCAGTTCGCGCAGACGCGCGTGCGGGACGCGCTGGGCATCGAGCGTGTCGGCCGGTTCGGGAATCGCCATCAAACCGCGCAAACGCAAGCCGGGCAGGGCGGCGACGGCATGCGCGAGCGCGGCGGCTTCGTCCGGTTCGACGCCGCTCTTCGACGCCTCGCCGCTCACGTTCACCTGAATGCAGACGTTCAGCGCGGGCGCACCGTCGGGACGTTGCGCGGACAGGCGTTCGGCGATTTTCAACCGATCGACCGAATGCACCCAGTCGAACTGTTCGGCGACGACCTTCGTCTTGTTCGATTGCAGCGGCCCGATGAAATGCCATTCGATCTGGCTACGCAAATCGGCCAGATCGGCGATCTTCGCGATGCTTTCCTGCACGTAGTTTTCGCCGAACTTGCGCTGACCGGCGTCGAACGCGGCGCGCACGTCGTCGGCGGGAAAGGTCTTGGAGACGGCGAGCAGTTCGACCGACGACGCCTCGCGCGAGGCGTCGTGCGCGGCCTTCGCGATGCGTTGACGGACTTCTTCGAGATGTTGGGCGATGGACATGCTTCACACGGCGTTGAGCGCAATCCGTCCATTATACGAAGCGCTCAGCCGTAAATCAGATGCTCCAGCAGTTGAATCCAGTGCGTGACGGGCGTCGACGTGCCGCTTTGCAAATGCGCGATGCAACCGACATTCGCCGACACGATCATCTGCGGCTCGGTCTTTTCCAGCCGGTCGAGCTTCTGATTGCGCAGCGCGTAGAGAGCTTGGGCTGCATCACCGAATACGTGCCCGCCGATCCGCAGCAGAGGTGACTGTCCGCGGGCAGCCGCACTTCGAGACCGAGCGTCGTCAGCAACTGCTCGACGCGTCCGCGAATCTGCTGACCGTGCTGCAAGGTACACGGCGGATGAAACGCGACCGTATGCACCGCGCGCCGCCGCACGAGCTGCGTCAGTTCTTCTTCGTACTTCGGCAGGATTTCCGCCAGATCCAAGGTCAGATCGACGATGCGCTGCGCTTTCTCCGCATACGCCGGATCGTGCCGCAGCAGATGCGCGTATTCCTTCACGGTCGCGCCGCAGCCCGACGCGTTCATCACGATCGCCTCGACGCCTTTCTCGACATACGGCCACCACGCGTCGATGTTGTTGCGCACGTCGTCGAGCGCGTCATCGTTGTAGCCGAGATGCAGACGGATCGCGCCGCAGCAGCCTGCATCCGGCGCGGTGACGATCTCGATGCCAAGCGCATCGAAGACGCGCTGGGTCGCGGTGTTGACGTTCGGCATCATCGACGGTTGCACGCAGCCGGACAGCATCAGCATCTTGCGTTCGTGCTTGCGCGTGGGCGGCGCGAGCGGCTTCTCCGGCACCGGCACCTTCGCGCGCAGCGTGCGCGGCAGAATGCTGCGGAACTGCTGGCCGAGCTTCATCGCGGGCGTGAAGATCGTGCTGTTCGGCAGCACGCTCGCCAGCAAACGGCGCTGCAGCCGCTGCGTGAACGGCCGGTCCACTTTCTCTTCGACGACCTTGCGTCCGATCTCCACGAGCCGTCCGTATTGCACGCCCGATGGGCACGTGCTCTCGCAATTGCGGCACGTCAAACAACGGTCCAAGTGCATCTGCGTGCTGCGCGTGACGGGCGCGCCTTCGAGCATCTGCTTCATCAGATAGATGCGGCCGCGCGGTCCGTCGAGTTCGTCGCCCAGCAATTGATAGGTCGGGCACGTCGCCGTGCAGAAACCGCAATGCACACATTTGCGCAGGATGCCGTCGGCTTCGTCGCCGGTGCCGCGGATGAAATCGGCGAGATTGGTTTGCATCGCTCGTGTCGGGGGGACGATTAGAAGTCTGGATAAAGTCGTGCGCGATTGAAGATGCGCGCCGGATCGAACGCCGTCTTCAGCCCGCGATGGATTTTCATCAGCGGCGCGGGCAGCGGCGTGAATACGCCCGCGTTGCGATCGTAGGCGCTGCCGGCGCGGAAGATGGTCGCGTGGCCGCCCGCCTGCTTCGCGCTGATGCGAACCGTCTGCGGATCGGTGTCGGTGATCCACCAGCGTTGTGCGCCGCCCCATTCCATCAACTGCGCGCCCGGCAGATTCAGCGGCTCCGCGATCGACGGCAGCGCCAGCCGCCACAGCGCCGAGCGCGGTTCGATCACCGCGAAGAACGGATCGGTCTGTTCGCGCAGGCCGATCCAGAAACGGTCGGCTTCGACGGCATCGACCACTTCGCCGCCGAGCGTGTTGCGCGCGGTTTTTACTGCCGCTTCCGCGCTCGCGAGACGCAGCGCCAGCGTGCCGTCGCGCCACGCGTTGCCGGTGATCGGCAACGGATGACCGCCCCATTCGTTGAGCTTGCGCACGCCGTCGGTCGCGTGCATGTCGAACTTGAGCGTGGCTTCGGCGACCGGGCGCGGCAGCACCTTGATCGACAGTTCGAGGATCAGCCCGAGCGTGCCGAGCGATTCGGCAAGCAGGCGCGCCACGTCATAACCCGCGACGTTCTTCACCACCTGACCGCCGAAATGCAGCACTTGCCCGTGGCCGTTCATCACGACCGCGCCGAGCACGAAATCGCGCGGTGCGCCGGTCCACGCGCGTCGCGGTCCGGCGATGCCCGCCGCGATGCAGCCGCCGAGCGTCGCGCCGCGTCCGAAATGCGGCGGCTCGAACGGCAGCATCTGGCCGTGTTCGCGCAGCGTCGCTTCGATTTCAGCAAGCGGTGTTCCGCTTTTCGCGGTGATGACGAGTTCCGCCGGATCGTAGGCGACGATGCCCCGATGCGCGCGCGTGTCGAGAATCTCGCCTTGCAGCGTCTGGCCGTACCAGTCCTTGGTGCCGCCGCCGCGCAAGCGTAGCGGCGCACCGGTCTCCGTCGCTCGCGCGATTCGTTCGGACCAGCCGGCGACGATGTCGTCGTGTTCCATTCGGTGTCCCGCTCTCGTAGTCTTTCTTTTTACGGCCGTCCGGTCGATTGTACCGGCCGCTTAATCGCGCCACAGTCGGAGAAACGTGGATAGCGGAACGCGCTTCCCCGTCGAAATCAGAAGCGCGGGATGTCGAGATGCGGCAGCAAACCGCCGCGCACATGCATCTTGCCGTACTCGGCGCAGCGCGAACGGGTGGGAATGCCCTTGTCGGGATTGAGCAGGCCCGGCGGATCGAACGCGCGCTTGACCGCGAAGAACGCGTCGCGCTCTTCCGGCGAGAATTGCACGCACATCGAATTGATTTTCTCGATGCCCACGCCATGCTCGCCCGTCACCGTGCCGCCCAGTTCGACGCAGGTTTCGAGAATATCGCTGCCGAACGCCTCCGCGCGATGCCATTTGTCCAGATCGTTGCCGTTGAAGAGAATCAGCGGATGCATGTTGCCGTCGCCCGCATGGAACACGTTGATGCAGCGAAGCGCGTACTTCTTCTTCATCTCCTCGATGCGCGCGAGCAGCGGTCCGATCGCGCGGCGCGGCACCGTGCCGTCCATGCAGTAATAGTCGGGCGAAATGCGGCCGGCGGCGGGAAATGCATTCTTGCGGCCCGACCAGAACTTGAGCCGCTCGGTTTCGGAGCGCGAAATCTGAATGCGCGACGCACCGTGTTCGCGCAACACCGCCGTCATGCGGACGATTTCCTCGGCGACTTCAATTTGACGTCCGCGCCTGCTTTATCGATGCATCTTGCGCGTCTTCGTCACGCTTCGAAAGTGAAGATTTTCCCCGGATTCATCATGTTTTTCGGATCGAGCGCATGCTTGATGGCGCGCATCACGCCGATCGCGTCCGCGCCGTGCTCGTCGAGCATGAAGCCCATCTTGTGCAGGCCGACGCCGTGTTCGCCGGTGCAGGTGCCGCCCATCGCGAGCGCGCGCATGACGATGCGCTTGTTCAGCCGTTCGGCTTCCTCGAGCTCTTCGGGCTTGGCGGGATCGAGCAGCATCGCGACGTGGAAGTTGCCGTTGCCGACGTGACCGACGATCGGACACGGCAAATACGATGCAACCAGATCCTTCTCCGTTTCCTCGACGCATTCCGCGAGACGCGAGATCGGCACGCAGACGTCGGTGGTGACGGCGCGGCAGCCGGGCTTCAGTTGCAGCATCGCGAAGTAGGCCGAGTGACGCGCGTTCCACAGGCGGCTGCGGTCTTCGGGACGCGTCGCCCATTCGAAGTCGGTGCCGTGGTTTTCGGCGGTGATGTCCTGCACGGTCTGCGCCTGTTCCTTGACGCCCGATTCCGTGCCGTGGAATTCGAAGAACAGCATCGGCGATTCGCGCAGCGTCAGGTTCGAGTGGCGATTGGATCGCGCGCACGGCGAGCGTATCGACGAATTCGACGCGCGCGATCGGCACGCCCATTTGAATCGTCTCGATGACCGAACGGACGGCGTCGCCCATCGACGGAAACGTGCAGATGGCGGCGGAAATGGCTTCGGGCTGCGGATAGAGCCGCACGGTGATTTCGGTGATGACGCCGAGCGTGCCTTCGGAGCCGACGAACAGGCGCGTGAGGTCGTAGCCCGCCGACGATTTGCGCGCGCGTGCCGGTTTTGACCACGCGGCCATCGGCGGTGACGACGGTCAGGCCAAGGACGTTTTCGCGCATCGTGCCGTAGCGGACGGCGTTGGTGCCGGAGGCGCGCGTTGCGGTCATGCCGCCGATGCTGGCGTCCGCGCCGGGATCGATCGGGAAGAACAGGCCGGTGTCCTTGAGCGCTTCGTTCAACTGCTTGCGGGAGATGCCGGGCTGGACGGTGACGGTCAGGTCTTCGGCGTTGATCGCGATGACGTCCTTCATTTCGGACAGGTCGATCGAGACGCCGCCTTGCACCGCGAGCAGATGGCCTTCGAGCGACGAGCCGTTGCCGTAGGGAATGATCGGCGTATCGTGCTCGGCGCAGACTTTGACGATGCTCTGCACTTCATCGGTGCTGCGCGCGTAGACGACGGCGTCGGGGAGTTGCGGATCGAACGGCGATTCGTCGCGGCCGTGGTGTTCGCGCACCGCTTGCGATGTGGAGACGCGATCGGCGAACTTTTCCTTCAGGGCATCCAGCAGGGCGGCGGGGAAGGGACGGCGAAAGGCGCTGGGTTCGGCAGGGTGATTCACAGGGTCTCTCCGGGGCAGGCTGTGCGTGCGTCTTTTTTAAGCGACGCGATGTGCGCTTGGTATGTCGGTTGCGGGATATTTTTTCGTCGCGCGATGCGCGGGAAATCCATTACAGGCTTATCTCATTTTACGCCGATGGTGCGCAGCTCGGCGCGTGGGGCTTTCGCGGGGTTGGGTTCTTATAATGGGCTTCTGATTTTCCGGAGAGAAGCGATGGGCAACCGGCTGAGCAAGATCACGACGCGTACCGGCGACGATGGAACCACGGGCCTGGGCGACGGCTCGCGCGTGGCGAAGGACGATGCGCGTATCGCCGCGATCGGCGATGTGGATGAGTTGAATTCGTGCATCGGCGTATTGCTGTGCGAGCCGATGCCTTCCGATATCCGCGATGCGCTGACGCAGATTCAGAACGATTTATTCGATTTAGGCGGGGAGTTGTCGATTCCGGGGCATTCGATGATTCAGGACGCTCACCTCGCGCGGCTCGATACGTGGCTTGAGGAGTACAACGCGACTTTGCCGGCGCTTAAAGAGTTTATTTTGCCCGGCGGGTCGAGGGCGGCGGCGATGGCGCATGTTTGTCGGACGGTTTGTCGGCGGGCTGAGCGGGCGATCATTACGCTTGGGCGTGGCGAGGCCGCTGGGGTGAATGACGCGCCTAGGCGGTATGTGAATCGGTTGTCGGATTTGATGTTCGTGCTGGCGCGCGTGTTGAATCGGGCGGATGGGGGCACGGACGTGCTGTGGAATCACGATCGAGCCCATACAGGTAAGTAAGGGCCGCTTATTTCCAGATCGGTCGACGCCACGCCGCTCGCGTAATGCGTCGACCGTCAATGCGCGCTGTCTTGCTTAGTTGCCGCCACCTCGTGCGACGCGCCGCTGTTTAACCGCTCTCGCAAGCCCTTCGAGCACGCCGAGGCTCTCCTCCCACCCAATACAAGCATCCGTAACACTCTGCCCGTACGTAAGCTCACGCCCTTCCTTCAAATCCTGCCGCCAGGCGACAAGATGCGACTCCACCATCACGCCAACAATCCGGCTATCCCCGGCCGCCAGCTGCTTCCCGATGTCTTCGCAAACCGGAATCTGGTTTTCATGCTTCTTGGAGCTATTAGCATGGCTCGCATCGATCATCAACCGCGCGGCTAATCCAGCTTTGCCAATATCGCTACAAGCCGCATCCACACTCGCCGCATCGTAGTTGGGCGTCTTGCCGCCGCGCAGAATGATGTGGCAATCCTCATTACCGGCGGTCGAAACGATCGCCGAATGTCCGCCCTTCGTCACCGACAGGAAATGATGCGGCTGCGACGAAGCCTTGATCGCATCGACGGCGATCTTCACGTTGCCATCCGTGCCATTCTTGAAGCCGACCGGACAAGACAAGCCCGATGCCAACTCGCGATGCACCTGCGACTCCGTCGTCCGCGCCCCGATCGCGCCCCACGAAATCAGATCGGCGATGTACTGCGGGCTGATCATATCGAGATACTCGGTGCCAGCCGGCAAGCCCATCTCATTGATATTCATCAGCAATTCACGCGCGGCACGCAAGCCGTCGTTGATCTTGAAGCTGTTGTCCATATACGGATCGTTGATCAGCCCCTTCCAGCCGACCGTCGTGCGCGGCTTTTCGAAGTACACGCGCATCACGATCTCGAGCTCGCCGGCAAAGCGCTTGCGCTGCTCGACCAGACGTCCGGCGTATTCCAGCGCGGCCTTCGGGTCATGAATCGAACACGGCCCGATGATCACGATCAGCCGGTCGTCCATCCCGTGCAGGATGCGATGCATCGACTGCCGCGCGTTGTAGATCAGCTCGGACGTGCCTTCGGCGCAGGGGAATTCGCGGATCAGATGCGCGGGCGGCGTCAGCTCTTTCAACTCGCGGATACGGACATCATCGGTATTGTGCGGGGGCATTTCTTATCTCCAACGGGACAAATCCAGCGACACTCGGAAGGCGGTAGGGCGAAAAAAAACCGCCAGACTCGCTGGCGGTTTTTCGGGAATTTGGTCTGTTCAACCTGCGTACAACTCACCCCTCTCGATCCGCCAGCGGCTTGAGATGCCAAAAGAAATAAAAATAAAACTTGGCGGACATGAGGAGTCGGAGCTGAATCGCAAAAAAGTTGTGACTGCCCTTATAACCTCAAACGCGCGACGCTGACAAGCCGTCGCGAATCAAAACGCGGAGAATCCGCATCGAGCGCTGCGGCAACGCCGCAAACAAACGCGTCCGACGCGGAATTCCCGCATGAAAAACTCAGATCGTGCCGCCCACCGTCATCTTCTCGATGCGCAACGTCGGCTGTCCGACGCCCACCGGCACGCTCTGGCCTTCCTTGCCGCACACGCCGACGCCGCTGTCCAGACGCATGTCGTTGCCGATCATCGTCACGTACTTGAGCGATTCCGGGCCGCTGCCGACCAGCGTCGCGCCCTTCACCGGATACGTGATCTTGCCGTTCTCGATCATGTACGCCTCGGACGCCGAGAACACGAACTTGCCGTTGGTGATATCGACCTGACCGCCGCCGAAGTTCACCGCGTACAAGCCGTTCTTTACCGACGCCAGAATCTCCTGCGGATCCTTGTCGTCGTTCAGCATGTAGGTGTTGGTCATGCGCGGCATCGGCAGGGCGGCGTAGGATTCGCGGCGCGCGTTGCCCGTCACCGGCATCTTCATCAGGCGCGCGTTGAGCGAATCCTGAATGTAGCCCTTGAGAATGCCATCCTCGATCAGCGTCGTGCACTGCGTCGGATTGCCTTCGTCGTCGATATTGAGCGAGCCGCGACGATTCGGCAGCGTGCCGTCATCGACCACGGTGACGCCCTTCGCCGCGACCTGTTCGCCGATCCGTCCCGCGAACGCTGACGATCCCTTGCGGTTGAAGTCGCCTTCCAGCCCGTGACCGACCGCCTCGTGCAGCAGCACGCCCGGCCAGCCCGGCCCGAGCACGACGGTCATCGCGCCGGCCGGAGCGGGGCGCGCTTCGAGATTGACCAAAGCCGCGTGCACGGCGTCGTCGACGTACTTCATCAGCACGTCGTCGGTGAAGTAGCTGTAGTCGAAACGTCCGCCGCCGCCGCCCGTGCCGATTTCGCGTCGGCCGTTCTGCTCGGCGATCACCGTCACCGACACGCGCACCAGCGGAC
>NZ_LFJJ01000182.1 GCF_001189365.1 Candidatus Burkholderia verschuerenii
CTGCCGACGCTTCGCCGATCACCTCGCGGTGACCTGCGCACGGCTCGGGGCCGATGTGGTTCGCTACTCCTTCATCGCAGTGGACTTTCACCACCTACTCCTTGCCGGTCTACCGGCGCACTCAGAAACAGTGCCGCGGCGGTGACGCGCCAGATGCCGCCCTGCCCGCCGCGCAGCGACACGCCACCGAGCACGGCCGCCGCAATCGACTCGATGGCCGTATTGCCGCCGAGCGTCGGTTCGCCGGTGCCGAGCCGCGCCCCCCGTCCACAGCACGCCCGCGAGCGCCGCGCACAGCGCCGACAGCACGTAGCAGACAACCAGTGTCCGCTCGACCGCGACACCCGATGCGCGCCGCCGGCGCATGGCCGCCCACCGCATAAACATGACGCCCGAGGCGCGAATACGTCAGCATGACCGACACGAGACCGATCACGATCAACCCGATCCACGTGATGACGGGAACGGACAGCAGCGTGCCGCGTCCGACGAAATCCGTGAAGCCGTCGGGCACGCCGTAAAGCGGTACGCCTTTCGTGTAGTAGAGCAGCCCGCCGACCACGACATACGTCACGGCGAGCGTCGCCATGAATGGCACGACTTTGAGTCGCGTCAGGACCAGCGCGTTCGTCAACCCGAGCAGCCCGCCCGCCAGCGCGGCCGCGACGATGCCCGCAACGCACACCATCACCGCCGGCTGCGCGGGAAAATGCGCGCCGAACCAGACCATCGCGCTGACCTGGACGATGGACGCGAGCGCCATCGCCGCGCCCACCGACATGTCGAAGCCGCCCGCGATCATCACGAGCGCCTGCCCTGTCGCCGCGAGCCCCAGCAGCGAAAAATTGCGCGACACGTTGAGCAGGTTGAGGCGCGAAAAGAAACGCGGTTCGGTCCAGGCGAGAAACGCGACGATCAGCACGCACAGGATCGGCGCAATGCCATAGCCGAGCACCACCGACGCGAACCGGAACGTGCGCCGTCCCTCCGGCGCATGAGCGGCAGCCGTGAGCGTATTCACGCGACCTCCCGTTCATCGTTCTGCAACCGATGCCCGAAAAACCCTTCGAGAATGTTTTCCTGCGTCATGTTCTCTCCTTGCAACTCACGCACGATGCTGCCTTCGTGCATGACGTAGATGCGCCGGCTGAGCGCGAGCACTTCCGACAGTTCCGACGAAATCAGCAGCACCGCCGCCCCACGCGCCACGAGATCGGCGATGAACTGATACACCTCAATCTTCGCGCCCACGTCGATACCGACCGTTGGTTCGTCGAAGATGAAGACATCCGTCTTGCGCAGGAGACCGCGCGCCAGCATCACCTTCTGACGGTTGCCACCCGACAGCGACGCGACCGCCGCGCTGGGGTCCATCGGCTTGACGGCGAGACGCTTCATGGCGTCGCGCACGACCGTCTGCTCGTGCTCCTGGCGAATCCAGCCGAACTTCGCCAGATCGAGCGAGGCGATCGCGCAGTTCTCCGCGATCGAACGAATCCCGGCCAGCCCTTCGGCATTGCGGTCGGAGGGGAAATAGCACACGCCCGCGCGCAGCATCTGACGCGGCGAGCGCGGCCGAATATCCTGCTGATTCAGCCGGATGCGGCCCTTTGCGGTCGCATGCAGCCCGAACACGGCGCGGCCGACCGAACCCTTACCGCATCCCACCAGACCCGCGATGCCGACCACCTCGCCCGCCGACACGTTGAGGCTGACATCCGCGAACGAGCCGTCGCCTGCGCAGATCGATTCGATTTCGAGGCACGGCTTGCCCGGCGCATGGTCGATCACGGGAAACAGCGAACCGATTTGCCGGCCTGTCATCATCGCGACGAGCCGCCCCTCCGTGATGCCTTCCGCGCGCGTCACGGTGCCGACGAGCACGCCGTTGCGCAGCACGGACACGCGATCGGCCAGCGACTGAATCTCGCGCAGCCGATGCGACACATAGACGATGCCGACACCGCTCGCCCGCAGTTTCTGCACGATGTCGAGCACGTGATCGGCTTCGCTGTCGGTGAGCGAGGCGGTCGGCTCGTCCAGCACGAGGATGCGCGGCTTGCGGATGATGGCCTTGGCGATCTCCACCATCTGCCGCTCGGCGCGCGACAATTCGCTCACGCGCCGGTTCAGGTCGATGCGGAATCCGAGTTCCGACAAGCGCGTGGTCGCGACCTGCCGCATCTTCCGGCGGTCGATGAATCCCGTTCCTTTGAGCTCCCGGCCCAGAAACAGGTTGTCGATCACCGACATCGTGGGCACCAGGCTGAATTCCTGCAGCACGACGGCGATGCCCAGATCGTTGGCGCGCGTCGGATCCAGCTTCGTGATCGCGACGCCGTCGATCGTCAGACCGGGATCGTCGGGCTGCAACACGCCCAACAGAATATTGATCAGCGTGGATTTGCCCGCTCCGTTCTCGCCGAACAGGACATGGACCTCGTCGGCGTTGAGATCGAAGTCCACTTGGCTCAACGCGCGGTTTCCGCTAAACGTCTTGCTGATGGCTTTGGCGCTTAATATCATGCGACGCTCCGCAAGGCCTCCGGACAGAGAGTTTCAGACTGGACAAGACAGACCGGCGCTGCCGGTCATGCCCGCTCACTGCACCGAGAACACCGGCTGGAAATTATCCGGCGCTTTTTCCTGGTTCATGTCGATCGAGGAATAGTTCTCGGGCGTCAGGACGAAGGGAATCACCGCGTAGTGCTTGTCGATCGGCTGCTTCTGCAATGCCTTGACCGCCAGATCCACGGCGATGCGCGCCTGCATCACCGGATACTCGATCCCTGCCGCCGCGATCTTCTTTTATGCGACATACTTGAGCACCGCCTGATCCTCGCTATGGCCGACGATCAGCGTCTTGTTCATCCCCGCTTCCGCGAGCGCACCGACGGCGCCTTCCGCGGCAGTCGCGGCGCCCCAGATCGCGACGAGATTCGGATTGGACTGAAGCGTATCTTCGACGAGGCGAGTCTGGATCGACAGGCCTGAATCCCCGAATTTCGCGGGCGCGCTCTTGAGCTTCGATCCCTCGATCGACTTGTTGAAGCCTTCGAGATAACTCTCCGCCCAGCCCGAGCCCTGTGTGCCGGGAAACACGCCGACCGTGCCGCCGGTCGCACCGAGCGCGTCCTTCACATACTTGCCGGTCATGTAGCCCTTGTCGACGAAGTTCACGAAGATCTTCGACGTGATTGGCGTATTCGTGACGGGATTCACGAACGAAATCACCGGAATGCCCTTCTTCATCGCCTGCATCATCTTCGGCCCGAGGCCCGATTCCGAAATCGGCGCGGCGAGAATGGCGTCGGGATTCGAGGCGAGGCAATCGTCGAACTGCGCGATCTGCTTGGGCAGATTGTCATAGCCGCCCGCCTCGTAGATGTTGATGCTCGCGCCGAGCCGCTTCGCTTCCTCGGTCAGTCCGTAATCGACACCGACCCAGTAGCTGTCCTTCAAGTGGGGAATGACCGCGCACAGCTTGTACTTCTTGTCCGGCTTGGGCACGGCCTCGAAGGTCTGCTCGGTGCGTTGCTCGCCATCGTAGGCGTAGAGCTTGAATGGCTTCCAGTCGCCGGCGGCGGCATGCGCCGGCATCCACAGTGCGGCGTACAGACTGCATCCGGTTGCAACTTGCTTGCACAGGCTTAGCGCGTTCATCCCTTCTCCAAAAATGAATGTGTCGAAGACCTTGTTACCGCTCTGTCCAACGATTAGTGATACGAAACTTGAGACGAGTTTCCGGGCCATCGAGATCGGCAATGACTCGCCTGACTCGCATCGGAAGATCTCTGCGTCTGCAAACTGTGATCTCACAATAGCACCTAAAAACCATTATCAAAAATGTTTTTTAGCCGCTTTAGATGAAAAATCGCCTTTAAAACTGGTGCTGTGCGCGGCTTCGCCGTCGATTGCGGCCTGAAATTAATGGTTAACCCTGATGATTTTTATTTTTGAATCGCTAAAGTTTCGATTACTGTGATCTCACTTTAACGGAGAGACATTCATGGGCTACACGGTGGGAATCGATGTCGGCGGAACGTTCACCGACTTTGTGGCGCACGATCGCAATACGAACGAAGTGCGCGCCTGGAAACAACTGACCGTGCCGGGCGATCCGGTCAAGGGCATCCTGACGGGACTGGCCGACCGGATTGATCCGGCCGATATCGTCAATCTGCGCATCGGCACGACGGTCGCGACCAATGCCGTGCTCGAACGCAAGGGCGCGAGCGTCGCGTACATCACGACTGCGGGCTTTCGCGATGTGCCCTTCATTCAGCGAGGCAATCGCCGCTATCACTACGACATGACGTGGGTGAAACCGAAGCCGCTCGTGAAGCGCCGGCATTGCCACGAAGTCGCGGAGCGGCTGTCGGCTTCCGGCGAAGTCATGCAGGCCTTGAATGACGCCGAGGTCGAAGCGCTCGCGAAGTCCATCGCCAGCGACGACTCGATCGAAGCCGTCGCGGTTTGCCTGCTGTTCTCGTATCTGAATCCCGTGCATGAACTGCGCATCCGCGAGATCTTCGCGCGCGTGGCGCCGCAGCTTCCCGTGTCGCTCTCATACGATGTCGTGCCGAAGTGGAAGGAATACGAGCGCGCATCCACGACCATCGCCGATGCGTATCTCAAGCCCATCGTCGCGAGCCAGATGCTGACCATGCGCGAGCGGCTCGAACAGGGCGGACAGGTCGCGCACAAGGCCGTGATCAAGTCGACCGGTGGCGAAGCGCTGCCCGAGGCAGTAGCGCAAAACCCCATCCATCTGCTGGTGTCCGGGCCGTCCGGCGGTGTGATCGCAAGCCGTTTTCTGACTGAGATCACAGGCGCGGAAAAGATGGTCACGCTCGACATGGGCGGCACCTCGACTGACGTGTCCACGGTGATGAATCAGCGTGAGCGCTTCACCACTGCGTTCGAGATCGAATGGGGCCTGCCGATCCAGATTCCGATGCTCGATATCCGCACCATCGGCGCGGGCGGCGGCTCGCTCGGATCGACAAGGGTGGCATGCTGCGCGTCGGTCCGCAGAGCGCGGGCTCGTCGCCGGGACCGGCTTGCTATGGCCGTGGCGGCACCGGCGCGACCGTCACCGACGCCAACGTGGTGCTCGGCCGTATCTCACCGGGGAATTTCCTCGGCGGACGCATGACGCTCGATGGCGAGGCGGCAAATCGCATCGTGTCGGCGCTCGCGAGCCAGCTCGGCATGACCGTGCATGAAACGGCGCTCGCGATCGTGCGTATTGCCACCACCAGCATGATCGGCGCGCTCAATTCCATCCTCATCGAGGAAGGCTACGATCACCGAGAATTCATCATCAACGCCTTCGGCGGCGCGGGTCCGCCTCACGCAGCCGAACTGATCGCGGAGATGGGCATTCCGCGCGCCATCATTCCGCACAATCCCGGTCAGTTTTCAGCGTACGGCTTTCTGCATGCGAGCGCGCGCGTCGATCGTCAGCGCACCATGCAGATGACGACGACCACCTTCGATCGCAATCGTGCTCACGAAATGATGAGTTCGCTGATCAAGGAATGCGTGACGGAGCTCACGTCGCAGGGCTATCGCGACAACCTCGTCACCGAATGCAGTCTGGAGATGCGCTATCTCGGCCAGAACTACGAACTGGAACTGCCGATCGAACCGGCCGCGTTCGAACGCGCCGGTGCGGAAGACGGCTTGTGGGAAGCGTTCCACGCCGCGCACAAGAGCCGCTTCGGCTTTTCGACGCCGGGCGAAGTCATCGAGATCGTGACCTTCAGCGCCACGGTGCTCGCCATCACGCAGCATCCGACCTTGCCCGAACTCGCGAAGAGCACCGACGCGCCCGCGCCGCGCAGCCGTCGCAACGTGGGCTTTATCGAAGGCACGCTCGATACGCCGATCTTCTGGCGCGACGACCTGCTCGCGGGACAGTCGATCGCAGGCCCGGCCGTGGTCGAGGAAGCGGCGTCCATCACGCTGGTCATTCCCGGCCAGACCCTGACGGTCGATGCGTTCGGCCACCTCATCATTCAGGCCAACTAGGAGCCAGCACGCGATTCTCGGAAAACGGCTACTTCATCGAGGAATACATCAAGTGCAGCAATTGCGGGAAGCTGATCTACGGCAGCCCCGCATCGCAGCGCGGACGGACGCGCTTTTGCAGCGACTGGTGCGAACACTGGAGCGCGGCGCAGCCCGGCGCATACGACAAGGTGCCCCAGGTGCTCGGCGCGGTGCCGCCGCTCGGGCAGGATCTGGTGATGATGAACATCCTCGATTCGGTGATGGTGGTCCATCTGCCGCGAAATGGGCATCCTGCTAATGAAGACGTCCTACTCGACTATCTTCAACGAAGGGCTCGACTTTACCTGCGCGCTGGCCAATACGCGCGGCGAGATGATCGCCTGCGCGGAGTTCTGTCCAACCATGATCGGCGGCATGCCGCTACTGATTCAGTCGTGCATGCAGGAAATCGACATGAAGGGATTGAAGGAAGGCGATGTGATCCTTCACAACGATCCCTATCGCGGCGGTCTGCACATGCCGGAACATACGTTCTTCAAGCCGATTTTCGTGGATGGCGAAATCATGGGCTTTGCGGTGTGTATCGGGCATATCGCGGAAATCGGCGGCTCGGTGCCGGGCGCGTTCTCGGGCGAATCGACCGAGATCTTCCATGAAGGCTTGCGCGTGCCGCCCGTGATGATCCGGCGCGAAGGCAAGGACGTCGACGACGTATGGAAGCTGCTGCTCGCCAACACGCGCACGCCGCGCACCAACTTCGGCGATCTGCGTGCCATGATCGCGGCGGTCGATCTAGGCGAAAAGCGCCTGATGGAAACAGTCGAAAAGTACGGCAAGGTGGTGTTCCAGCAGACCAGCGACGACCTGATGAACTACTCCGAGCGCCGCATGCGCGCCGAGATTCAGGCGTTTCCCGATGGCGTGTACAGCTTCGACGACATCATCGAGAACGATGGCATCACGGCGGAGCAGCGCCGTATCAGCGTGGATATCCACGTGCGCGGCGACGAGGTCGTGGCCGATTATTCGCGCAGTTCTCCGCAGGCGCGCGGCCCGATCAATGCCACGCTCGGCGTGACGATGGGCGCGACCTACAACGGTCTGCTGCATATGACCGATTCGACCGTTCCGAAGAATTCCGGCTGTTTTCGCCCGATTCGCGTGCTGGCGCGGCCCGGCTCGATCACGAACGTCGACTATCCGGGTCCGCTCGTCGCCGGCAATACGGAAACGCATCCACGGCTTGCAAACATGGTGATCGCGGCAATGTCGGCGGCCGCGCCGCAACGCGCGATGGCATCCGAATCCGCCACCAGCAACAATTTCGTCTTCGGCGGCACCGACGACGCCACCAGCGAGTATTTCGCCTGCTACGACCTGATGTGCGGCGGCTGGGGCGGACGTCACGGCGCGGACGGCAACGATGCCGTCACGGCGATCAACGGCAACTGTCGCTTCAGCCCGACCGAAGTCTTCGAGACGCGCTATCCGATCACGGTCGAATGCTTCGAACTCGTGCCCGACTCGGGCGGCGCGGGCCAGTGGCGCGGCGGCCTCGGCTTCCGGCGCGTGCTGCATATCGACACGATGTCGATCACGGCAAGCCAGTGCACGGACCGTCAGCAGTTGCCGCCCTACGGCCTGTTCGGCGGCCAGCCCGGCGGCATGAGCAAGACGCTGTTTCAGACCGACGGCGGCGAGGCATGGGCGAGCGCGGTGCAGCGTTTCGGCAAGGCATCGTCGAGCAAGTATTCGAACATCACGCTGAATCCGGGCGATCGCGTCGAACTCGTCGTGCCGGGCGGCGGCGGATACGGCGACCAGGCGCTGCGCGATCCGCAGGCCATCGCGGAGGATGTCGCCGAAGGCTTCGTCACGGCAGCAGGCGCCGCGGCGGCGTACCACGGCAAATAGCGCAACCCCGAGCCGGACGGACGATGGCGCAAGTCGTCCGTTTCGGCTGCATCGACCCGTTCTCGTGATCGCCAAAAAATTCAATGACCCGCTCTGTCCTTAGTAGTACTACCGCCACCGCGCTCGATCTGGATCAGCATCTGAACACGCCCTCGCCACGATTCTCGACGGAGGAAGCGGAGCGGATTGCATCGAAGGAATACGGGCTCGACGTCCGCGCGAGCGAGTTGTCCGGCGAACGCGACCGCACGTTTCTATTGACGGACGCGCTGGGCAAACGCCTCGTGCTCAAGATCAGCAATGCCTGCCGATACGAAACCGATTCGCGAGTTCCAGAGCGGCGTGTTGCGTCATATCGAAGCATCCGATCCGACGCTTCCCGTTCCCCGGTTGATCCCGACGCTCGCGGGACACGACGAATTCTCCGTATCGAATCGTGACGGCGAGGGTTTCTTCGGCTCGCTGGTGAGCTTTCTTCAAGGCGATCCTGCTGCGGCGCGTCCGAGCACGCGGCAGCGCCGGATCAACTTCGGCAGGACACTCGCGCAACTGGACGACGCGCTGGCCGGCTACACGCATCCGAGCGACCGGCGCGTGCTGTGCTGGGACCTGATGCATGCGGCGCAGTTGCTCGATATCGTGGGTGTGATCGAGGACAGTGCGTTGAGGCGGTCGGTCGCGCACTTTCTGGAGCGTTTCGACGTGGAGGTGCGGCCGCAGGTCGAACCGTTGCGCACGCAGATCATCCACAACGACGCGAACAACAACAACCTGCTTCTGAACCCGAGCGATTCCGACTCGGTGTCGGGCATCATCGATTTCGGCGATATGGTGCGCGCGCCACTGGTGAACGAGGTCGCGGTCTGTGCATCGTATGAACTGCATGGCGATGCCGATCCGATCGGATGCATTCTCGACGTGATCGAGGGATATGCCCAACGCATTCCGTTGTTCGAGAACGAGATCAGGCATGTCTTCGATCTCGTACTGGCGCGACTCGCGATCCGTCTGCTGATCACCAATTGGCGCGCGCAGCGCTATCCGGACAACCGGCCTTACATCCTGCGCAACACGCTGCCCGCGCGGCATGCGTTCGAACTGCTTGCTAGTGTTCCGTCCCAGAAATAACTTTATATAAATCCAACATGTTCTATGATCGACTTATGGTGTGCGGGAGACGATCGTGGGACGTAAGGGAATCGAGGTTCTCGTGTCCAATCTGGAGCGAGAAC
>NZ_LFJJ01000183.1 GCF_001189365.1 Candidatus Burkholderia verschuerenii
CTTTAAGCGTATCAAGCATTTTCGTCGCGTCGCCACTCGATATGACAAACTCGCCCACAGCTACCTCACCTTTGTCTCCATCGTGTCTGCCTTCGGGCCGCTCTTAAATGTAAACAGGACCTAGGAACAAGAAACTTAAGTGCTTAGCGCTGCGTGGCCCGCGCTCTTCGTCGAAGCGTTGACCGAGGTAGGGCCGAATAACAATAAACGCGATGCCGCATTCGAGGTCGTTTCGCTGATCACCTGCCAGTGGCCCATGCTGACCTAAACCGGCCGCGAAGCGAGGCCGGAGTATGCCGAAGGGGACCGTTACCTTCTCAGGCGAGAAAGCGCGAATCGCATGGGAGCCACTAACCGAACACACTGCAAAAGCACTCGCTATTGCCGGGCCAAGTCTAAATTCCTGTGCCGCGGCCGCTCAAGAAGGTGCTTAGGATCGGCAAGCGGCTTTCATTGGTTACTTTCTTTGCCGCCGCAAAGAAAGTGACCCCTCCGCCGGGGAGGCGGCTACTGCATAAAACCAACAAAAACCCTAAGCAACTTACCACCGAGCTCCAAACGTACTAACGAGCTCCTCAATAGCCGAGCCAGGCAACCCCTCCGGCCGAGGCAAAACCGAAAGATAAAGCTGAGCCGTTTCTTCGAGCTCTTCGAGCGCATAGGAAGCGTGCGAAACGCTCTTTTCCCAAACCACGGGCCCAAGCCTCTCAAGCAAAACCGCACGCACTTTAGAAGCCAAAGCGGCAACTTCTTCAGCAACAGCAGGATCGCCAGGCCGGCGATAGGAAATCAGAGGAACGTGCCCGACCTTCATCACATAGTAAGGCGTGATAGGCGGCAAGACGTCATCGCGAGACCAAACGCCGGCAAGCGTCAAAGCCACAAGCGAAGTGGAATGCGTATGCACGACACCATGCGCGGAAGCATTGTTCTCATAGATCCGCCGATGCAGCGCCAGCGTCTTCGAAGGCCGTCCACCGGACACATGATTGCCCTGCAAATCGACCTTGGCGATATCCGCCGGATCGAGCCGTCCAAGGCATGCATCGCGGTCGGCGTGATGAGCCAGCCATCCTCGAGCCGCGCGCTGATATTCCTCGCGCTGCCCACCGTATAACGCCGCTCGTACAGGCTCTTGCCCGTGACGCAAATTTCCTCGCGGATCACACTCTCTTTCGATGCCATTTACAGTGCCTTCAAAGCCTTGTCGAAGAAATCGGTCGTGCCGAAATTGCCGGACTTGAGCGCGAGTCCCAGCGCATCGTCGGGACCGGCGCCGATGGATTGCGTCGCCGGCACGCCCGGATCGATCAGCGGTCCGATGCGCAACGACGTCACGTCCAGCGCCTGCACCACCGCGCCCGATGTCTCGCCGCCCGCGACCACGAACTTGCGCACGCCCTCGTCGCGCAGCTTGCGCGCAATCGACGCCAACGCGTCCTCGACGAGATGCCCCGCCTTCTCCACGCCCAGTTCCTTCTGCACCGCCTTCACTTCGTCGGGCGATGTGACGTCGCGTAGATCAGCACGGTCTCGTCGTTCTTCATGTGGCCGCGCGCGAATTCGAGCGCCTGCTCGACGACCGGCTCGCCGCGCGACAACGCCAGCGGATCGACACGGAAACTCGGCCGCGACGCGTTCCATTCCGCGACCTGCGCGTTCGTCGCCTTCGATGCGCTGCCCGCCAGCACCACCGACAAACCGTCGATCTTCGGCAGATCGGCGGCGTGCTCCGCGTGCGTCAGCAGATTCTCCGCGCGGAAATTCTGCGGCAAGCCGAGCGCGATGCCCGAGCCGCCCGTGATCAGCGCTAGATCGCGGCACGCTTCGCCCAGCGTGTAGAGATCCGCGTCGGACACGGCATCGGCGATGGCCAGACGCACGCCTTCCTTCTTCAGATCGTCGATGCGCGCGCGAATCGCGTCCGCGCCCTTCGCGATGGTGTCGTAGCGAATCAGCCCGACTTTCGATTTCGTCTGACGCTGCAACACGCGCACGAGATTCGGGTCGGTCATCGGCGTGAGCGGATGATTCTCCATGCCCGATTCGTTCAGCAGCACATCGCCGACGAACAGATTGCCGCGAAAGATCGTGCGGCCGTTCTCGGGGAACACCGGGCACGCGATGGTGAAATCGTCCTTCAGCGCATCGAGCAGCGCGTCCGCGACCGGGCCGATATTGCCCTTGTCGGTCGAATCGAAAGTCGAGCAATACTTGAAGATGAACTGGCGGCAACCCTGTCCGCGCAGCCATTGCAGCGCTTCGAGCGATTGCTGCACGGCGTCCTCGGCGGCGATCGTGCGCGACTTCAGCGCGACGACCAGCGCGTCCGCCTCGATCTGCGTTCCCACCGGCGGCACGCCGATGCTCTGCACCGTGCGCATGCCGCCGCGCACCAGCATATTGGCGAGATCGGTCGCGCCGGTGAAATCATCGGCGATACAGCCGAGCAGTGCCTGCGCCATTACTTCGCTCCCTTCGGGACTTCGATACCCGGAAAAATTTTGATGACTGCGGAATCGTCTTCGCCGCCGTGACCCGCGGTCGACGCCATCATGAACATCTGATGCGCCGCCGCCGACAAAGGCAACGGAAATTTGCTCGTGCGGGCCGTGTCGAGCACCAGACCCAGATCCTTCACGAAAATATCGACGGCCGACAACGGCGTGTAGTCGCCCTTCAGAATGTGCGGGACGCGGTTTTCGAACATCCACGAATTGCCCGCGCTATGCGTGATGACGTCGTACAGCGCGTCCGGATCGACGCCTTCGCGCAGGCCGAGCGCCATCGCTTCGGCGGCGGCGGCGATATGCACGCCCGCCAGCAACTGATTGATGATCTTCACCTTCGAGCCCGCGCCATGCGCGTCGCCCAGGCGGTAGACCTTGCCCGCGATCGCGTTCAGCACGTCTTCGCAGGCGGCGTAGGCATCGGCGGGGCCGGAGGTCATCATCGTCATCTCGCCGGAATTGGCCTTGGCCGCGCCGCCGGACAGCGGCGCATCGACCATATGCACGCTTTTCTCGCCGATGCGCTTGCCCAGATCGATCGCGAATTGCGGCGAGACCGTCGCGCACGCCAGCACCACGCTGCCGGGCTTCATCGCCGCGACGGCGCCGTTCTCGCCGAACAAGACCGCTTCCGTCTGCGCCGCGTTGACGACGACCGTCGCCACCACATCGCACTTGGCGCCCAGTTCGGCCGGCGTCGCGCACGCAATGCCGCCTTCCTTCGCGAACGCATCGAGCACGTGCTGACGCACATCGCATGCATGCACCGCAAAACCCGCGCGCAACAGCGAGCGCGCAACGCCCATGCCCATTGTACCCAGCCCGATCACTCCGACGTTTTTCGCCATTTCGTTTCTCGTATTCAAATGTTCAAGCGATGCCCGCTTCCGCCAACCGGCGCGCGGCGTTGATGAGATGCGTCTGCGCGGCGGCGCGCGCGGTCTGCGGATCCTGCGCGCGAATCGCCTCGACGATTGCCGCGTGCTCCTCCAGCACCTGACGCATGAAGTCCTCGCGCAGCGCCTCGTTGCCGCGCGTAACGAGCGTGCCGGCTTCGAGATACTGATTCAGGAAGGTGAGCGTTTTCAGGAAATACGGATTGCCGGTCGCGCTCGCAATCTCGCGATGAAACGCCACGTCTTCCGCGACGCCATCGCGCCCTTCGCGCACGGCTTTCGCGATGCGCGCCAGGGCCGCGTCGATGGCGATCATCTGCGCATCGGTGCGGCGCGTGGCGGCTTCGGATGCAACTTCGGCTTCGATCGCGCGTCGCAAGGCCAGGATATGCAGCACCGCGCCCGGCTCGACCGCCTGCGCGTAATCGATACGCAGCGGCCGAATGCCCTTGCGCTCGACGATAAACACGCCGCTGCCCTGCCGTGGCTCGACCATGCCCTCGTTTTTCAGCCGCGACACCGCTTCGCGAATCACCGTGCGACTCACGCCGAACGCCTGCGCGAGCACGGCCTCGCTCGGCAGCTTGCCCGTTTCGGCGAAACTGCCTGCTTCGATCTGCTGCTGCAACTGCTGCGCGACCGTGTCGCTCAGCGCGCGCGGCGGGATCTTTTCGAACATCGTGATCGGCGGGGCTTGTAAGGTCATCGGGTCATCATACAAGTTTTTGAGATACAACTCGACCAAGGGATAACCCTTGGTCCGGTCTTATTGCGCGAGTGGTTCGTCGATCAGCGCGAGCGCGTCGCGCACTTCGGCGGCATCGCGCGGACGCACCACGCGCGCGACTTCCTTGCCGCCGAGCATGAAGACAAGCGTCGGCCAGAGCGTCACGCGGAACGATCGGCCGAGCGCGCGGCTTTTGCCGTCCTCGATTTTCATATGCGCGATATCGCCGTGACCCTGAAATGCCTGCGCGATCAGCGGCTGCGCGGCGCGGCAGTGGCCGCACCAGTCCGTGCCGAACTCGACGACGGTCGGCGCGGTCAGCGCATCGATCTCGGCGCGCTCGGGTGCGGTTTTCGCGTATTCGGTGTTCATGCTCATGGCGCTGTCCTCTTTTCGATCGTTCTATTTTCAGGGAACGGCGGAATCGCTGCTCAACCCTTTATTGCCCGAAGCCCGTCAGCCCGATCAACGCGCCCGCCGCCAGCAGCCACAACGGATGCAGCTTCGTTTTGTACGACAACACCGCCACCGCGACGGTGATGTCGACCAGCACCGCCGTGCCGTCCGACGCCTCCGCGATCAGCAGCGCGCTCGCCGCGACCAGCCCCGCCGTGATTGGCACCAGCCCGACCTGGATATAGCGCCGCCACGGGCGATCCTTGAACCGCTCCCACGCGTGCATCGCGAAAATCGTCACGCACGACGACGGCCCGAACTTGGCGATCGACGTCACCAGCACGCCCGGCCATCCCGCGACGTGCCAGCCGATCAGCGTGACGACCATCATGTTCGGTCCCGGCGCGGCCTGCGCGAGCGCGAACAGCGCGGAGAAATCGGCCTTGCTCATCCATTGATGCACTTCGACGACCTGCCGCTGCATCTCCGGAAGAATCGTGTTGCCGCCGCCGAACGCGAGCAGCGAAAGCTGGCTGAAGATGCCGGCAAGCGAAAGCAGCGTGTCTTTCATCGTCCCACCTTGCGGGCGATAAAAACGGAGATCGGCGTGAGCACGAGCATCGACGGAAGCAGCGGCGTGCGCAGAAACGCGATGGCGATAAACATCAACGCGGCGATCACGGCCGCTTCGGGTTTGTGCCGCAAAGGCAGAAGAATCTTGACCGACATCGCGACCAGCAAGCCCGCCGCAGCCGCCGCGAGCCCTGCGAACAGATGCGCGATACGCGGATCCTGATGCGTGCGCTGATAGATCACGCCGAATCCGATCACGATCAGCGACGGCCCGACGATCAGCCCGAGCAGCCCCGCCAGCGCGCCCGCCAAACCGCGAAACTTCATGCCGACCGCGACTGACAGATTGATCACGTTGCCGCCCGGCAGAAACTGGCACAGGCCGAGCAGATCGGTGAATTCGTCGGCATCGAGCCACTTGCGACGCTCGACGATTTCGCGTCGCGCCAGCGGCAACGCGCCGCCGAACGCGATCAGTCCGAGCGTCAGAAAGCCGGTGAAAATCTCCGCGATGCTCGGACGCGGAGTGGATTCGGTGAGCGTGGTGTCGTGGGCCATAACGCGGACGCGTGACGCGGCGGATAGGAAAGCCGCAAGCGTACAGCGAGCGTCCGCGCGCTCCAAGCGTTCCGGTTTCGACGTCAGCGCGTTGAAAGCCTACGCCGCCGACGCGTGCGCCCGGCGCGATTCATACGCCTTCAGATGCGCATACGCGAGCTCCAGCATCGACGCGCCTTCGAGCTTCGAGCGACGCCGCGCGATCAGATCGCCGACGATGTGATCCGCCTCGATGGCCGCGCCGTTTTCCAGATCGCGCAGCATCGATGCCGTCATCGGCGATTCGCGGTCGCCGAAGAACGAGCGCGCCCGCGCGATGGTCGCTTCGCTCGGCGGATGATCGTTGTCGGCCGCGACGTTTTCGCATTCCATAAAGAGCCGCTTGAGGATTTCCTCGCCGCCGGGCGCGGCGAGAATATCGCGGATCGGCGCGCGCATCAGGCAGGTGCCGGTCGCAAGCGTCGCAAGGAACACCCACTTGTCCCACATCGACTGGAGCACGTCTTCGCTGACGGTCAGATCGAAACCGGCGTCGCCGAGTTGTGCCTCGATCGCTTCGACGCGCAGCGAGCGGCCGCCCGCGCGTTCGCCGAACACCATCGTGTGCATGCTGCTCATCTGCACGATCTCGCCTTCCGAGTTGACGGTCGCGGCGATCGAACATTGGCCGCCGAGCACGTTGGCGGGATCGAAACGCGCGTCGAGCGCATCGAGATGGGCCATGCCGTTGAGCAGCGGCAGGATCGCGGTGTCCGGGCCGACGGCGGGCGCGAACGATTCGATCGCGCCCGGCAGATCGTAGGCCTTGCAACTGAGGATGACGAGATCGAACGGCTGGGCGATGTCCTTCGACAGAACCAGCGGCGGATCGGCGAGATTGAGCTCGCTCACCGGGCTATGCACGATCAGGCCGCGTTCGCGCAGCATGGCGGCGCGCCGCTCGCGCACGAGGAACGTGACGTCCCTGCCTTTCGCCAGCAGCCGCGCGCCGAAGTAACCGCCCGTCGCACCCGCACCTACCACCAGAATCCGCATGTTTCGCTCCGTTATTGTGGTTCGTTCTCGCCGAAGGCTCGATGCCTGTTCAAGCTTGCCAAACGCCATAGCCCGCTTCCCGCAGGCCGATGGCCAATTCCACTTCCATGTCGCGCGCGCCGTCGTAGGGCATCGGGTTGTACATCTCGTACAGGTTCGGCAGCAAACGCAGGCCGAACTCGCGCACATAGCGGTTCGACTGGATGCCCGCCTTGTGCTTGTCGAAACGCACGTCGGGATCGACGCCCGTCATCCCTACATAAACGAAAGGCATGCCGAGCACGTAGTCCGGGTTGGCGCGCCGGAAGCGCGCTTCGTTCCAGACCATGTCCGACAATTGGACGACGTAGACGTGATAGTGATGACGCCGTGCGCGCCGGACTTGCGCCATATTCTCGGGATGACCGTTTCGGCCGTTCATTCTATGTGGGATTCGTCCGCACGGCAGCGCGGGGCCTGCTCGATCAGGCTCAAAGTGGTAAATTCCATCGGTCCGCTGCGCGCGACGGTCGCGCTGCTGGTAGAGTTCCGGCCCGCGCCGCGCGCGGTCCGTCGAGCTTCGGCCAGCGCCGGCCGCCCGAGGACGACCTCTTCGGCGCGCCGCATCCATCGATACGTTTTTACCCCGAGGCCGCGCGCCACGAGCCGCACGGCTTTTCGGAACTTCGGAGATCAAGCATGAGCAAACAAGCTATCGGCGTGGTGGGCCTCGCCGTCATGGGCCGCAATCTGGCCTTGAACATCGAGAGCCGCGGACACGCCGTTTCGGTCTACAACCGCAGCCGCGCCAAAACCGACGAACTGATTGCCGAACAGCCCGACAAAAAGCTCGTGCCGACCTACACGCTCGAAGAGTTCGTCGAGTCGCTGGAAAAGCCGCGCCGCATTCTGATGATGGTGAAAGCCGGCGCAGGCACCGACGAGACCATCGCGCAACTGCGTCCGCTGCTGGAAAAGGGCGACATTCTCATCGACGGCGGCAATACGCACTTCACCGATACCATCCGACGCAATCAGGACCTCGCGAAGTCGGGACTGCATTTCATCGGCACGGGCGTGTCGGGCGGCGAGGAAGGCGCGCTGAAAGGCCCGTCGATCATGCCGGGCGGACAGAAGGAAGCGTGTGAACTCGTCGCACCGATCCTGACCGAGATCGCCGCGAAGGCGCCGGACGGCGAGCCGTGCGTCGCGTACATGGGTCCCGACGGCGCGGGCCATTTCGTGAAAATGGTGCACAACGGCATCGAGTACGGCGACATGCAGCTGATCGCCGAAAGCTACGACGTGCTGAAGCGCGTGGCGGGTCTGTCGAACGAGGAACTCGGCAAGGTGTACGTCCAGTGGAATCAGGGCGAGCTCGATAGCTATCTGATCGAAATCACGTCGAAGATTTTCTCGAAGAAGGACGAGGAAACCGGGAAGGATCTGGTCGACGTCATTCTCGATCACGCGGCGCAAAAGGGCACGGGCAAGTGGACGAGCCAGAACGCGCTGGACCTCGGCGCGCCGCTGCCTTTGATTACCGAAGCCGTATTCGCGCGCGTGCTGTCGTCGCTGAAGACGCAGCGTGTGGCGGCAGCCAAGGTGCTGAGCGGCCCGACGCCTAAGTTCGATGGCGATCGTGCGGCGTTCGTCGAGTCGGTGCGGCGCGCGTTGTATCTGTCGAAGATCGTGTCGTATGCGCAGGGTTTTGCGCAACTGCACGCGGCATCGGAAGAATACAACTGGGATCTGCATTACGGCGAGATCGCGAAGATCTTCCGTGCGGGCTGCATCATCCGCGCGCGCTTCCTGCAGAAGATCACCGATGCGTACAAGACGAATCCCGAACTGGCGAATCTGCTGCTCGATCCGTACTTCAGCGATATCGCGGCGAAGTATCAGGACGCGCTGCGCGATGTCGTCGTCGCGGCGGTGAAGGCGGGCATTCCGGTGCCGGCGTCCTCATCGGCGATTGCTTATTTCGATGCGTATCGCTCGGAGCGTCTGCCCGCGAATCTGGTGCAGGCGCAGCGGGATTTCTTCGGCGCGCATACGTTCGAGCGGACGGATAAGGAAGGGAGTTTTCACGCGAATTGGGCGTGAGGATATCCGTGGATGAAGGAAGGGGCGGCTTTGGGGCTGCCCTTTTTTTTGTGTATACAGCGCTTATTTCGACGGCGCTTGCATCGGAAATTCGAGCTTCGGCGCATTCGAAATCGAAGCGGCATCGGCAACACTGAAATTCGGGCGCGGCACGTAACCGAACGCCTTAGCCACCAGCACGCCGGGGAACCGCCTGATACTCAAGTTGTACATCTTCACCGCCTCGATGTAACGATGCCGGGCGACCGTAATCCGGTTTTCCGTGCCTTCGAGTTGAACCGACAAATCGCGAAACAGGCTGTCCGCCTTCAATTCGGGATAGCGCTCTGAAACGATCATAAGCCGTCCGAGCGCACTCGAAAGACCGCCTTGCCGTTGATCGAACGCAGCGAGTGCGGCCGGGTCTTTCGCCATTTCGGGCGTCATCTGCACGCTGCCGACACGGGCGCGGGCGCTTGACACTTCCGTAAGAACCGTACTTTCATGTTGCGCGAAGCGATTCACCGCTGCGGCGAGATTAGGGACAAGATCCGCGCGCCGTTGATATTGGTTCAACACTTCTAACCAGGCGGCATCCACGTTTTCGTCAGAAGTCTGAATGGCGTTATAGCCGCATCCGGACAGAGTAATCAGCAAGCACAATACCGCCAGCCTCCGATACCACTTCATCATTTGTTGCCGTCCTTCTTAACTTGTATTGAGTTTTACCAACTGTCCGAAGCGCCGCCGCCACCACTGTCCCCACCGCCACCGGAAAAGGAATCGGACGAACTGCTGTCCGCGGACGAACCGCCATCCGATGATGAAGTGCTGTCCCATGAACTTCCGGTCCACGATCTGTCAGAACTCGAGCGGCTCGAACTCCAGCTTTTGGAACGCGAACTGCCGGACTTCGATATCGCTCGGGATCGCGTGGCCGACCTGGCGCGCGTCGCGGAAGTGGAGGGCGAAAGATCCACACCGGCAAAGAACAGTCCAAACAAAAACGCGAGATCCATTAAATAAAAGCATGCGACGACGAGCGAGCATGCACCGCCCAAGACAGCGACGTCCATGGCAAGCGGCAACTTCTCGGAAACAGAAAAAACTGCGAGATAGCCCGCCGTAGCGAGACAGACCAGTCCCGCTATGTTGAAAACAAATTTGCGAACGCCGTCGAACCGAGCCATTAACATTCCGAGTGCTAAGGGACACGCGCCTAGCCAGAACGCCAGCGACCACGCATCGAACGCGCTCTCATGACCGAACCATCTGTGCGGGGTAGAGGTGAGCAAGACGACGTTGAGCATGTAACCGGGGATCGTGGACACACTCAAACCGCGCCACGAAAGCCTTTGCCGTGCAATCCCCGCGCCGAGCAAGAGATTGATCAACATGACCGCGCCGAGCGCTGCAACTTGTTGCGCGCGGTCGACGAAATCCTTCACCACGTCGCGTTTTGCCGGCGCGTCGACGGTCGTGTTCCTTATGTCGTAAAGCGAAGCGTCCGATGGTTCCGATTCGTCTTCCCGGTTCGACTGATCCGCACCTGCAAGCTCGGGAACATTGGCGGCTTGCCAACGGATGCGGTGCCGGTTGCGGCGTCGCGCAGAGCATTCACTCCTATCGTAACGGCGATATCGTTGACCGCATCGCGCAATCCGGCTTCGAATCGATTGGCCGCGAAAGCAGGCTTGATATCGTAGGCAATGATGTGCGCCGCGATCACGTCCGTCACCGTCCCTTCCAGACCGTACCCCACCTCAAGACGCACTCGCCTGTCTTTCAGCGCGACAACCAGTAACAGGCCATTATCGACGCCCGCCTGTCCAAGCTTCGACTTCGCGAAAACCTGCACAGCGTATTCTTCGATCGATACGGAACCGGTCGATTCGACCAGTAGCACAGCGAGTTGAATCCCGGATTTCAACTCTATTTCGTGGAGACGCGCGGCAAGTTCGTCCTTGCAGGCTTTCGACAGTGCGCCGGGCAGATCGGTGACGCGCGTTCGCAATACTGGGACTGCGGCCGGACCTGCGAAAGCGGAACTCGTTGGCGAGGCGGCCACCGCTTGTGAACAGGCAGATTCGACAGGCTCGGATTCGCTTGCCTGTGCACGGCCCGGTGCCCAGACAATCGACGAGACGAACATAAACAGCATGAAGGCGAGCCATCCGCTTCGTGACGTTCCCCTTTGGTCACTCAAGCACGTTCTGTCCGTCCTCCATCGGCCCCGCATCTTTCTGCACTCGAAATCTTATCTTGTATGAAACAACGGCCTGCACATGTCTAAACAGCATGCGCGAATCGCGCCGCACGGATTTACTTAGTCTGATCTGCAAAATTGAATTTGCCGGAATGGACCCGACGACGCAGTCTGGTGCAGACGTAAACGCACATCTCAGCCAGGTCTGCAGCGCACGAGTAGAGGTTGAGGCATGACGTTGAGCTGAA
>NZ_LFJJ01000184.1 GCF_001189365.1 Candidatus Burkholderia verschuerenii
CTTGGCATACCTCGCCTCACATAACCTCAACTTCCCGAACCGCCCGGTGCGGACCCGCACGCCGGGTGGTGTGGCAGGGTGGTGTGGCAGGGGACCGGCCAGCTTGCTGGCCGCCCCTATGCCGATTATTGCGTCAACTGGACGATTCGCGCGTCGATTCGTTCGCCGTCGATATCCAGCAGCGCGATCGTGATCGGCAGTTTGAAGCGGCGCGGACCGGCGCTGCCCGGATTTACGAACAGCACGCCGTCACGGCGTTCGATCAGCGGCTTGTGCGAATGGCCGGTGACGACGACGTCGATGCCGTCGAGCGTGGCCGGCACGTCGGCGATATCGTGTACGACGTGCAGCGTCGCGCCGGCGAGTTCGATGCGCACGTGCTCCGGCAGCGTCGCGATGTCGTCCGCCATGTCGTTGTTGCCGCGCACGACCGTGAGCGGCGCGAGTTGCGCGAGCGTGTCGAGCACGTCGCGCCGGCAGATATCGCCCGCATGAACGATATGGTCGACGCCGCGCAACGCGTCGAGCGCTTCGGGACGCACCAGATTGTGCGTATCGGAGATGAGGCCGACGCGCATCGTCACTCCTCGTTGAATTGCATGCGCTCGATGCGCCGGTCGGGCACGAGCCAGAGCGCCGCGACCAGCGCGTAGATCAGCGCGGCCAGCCACGGTTGCCAGAACGATGCGGCGATCGCCACGAGATACAGCACGACCGACAATTTGCCCTTGCGGTCCGCGCCGAGCGCCTGGGTGAGCTGCGCGTTGTCGCCGTGCATGGCCGTCAGCGCGCGCGTGAGGATGTACCAGGCGAGCGCCGTCATGAAGAGCACGAAGCCGTAACAGGCGGTCGGCACGGGGCGAAGGTGGCTTTCGCCCATCCAGTCGGTCGTGATCGGAAACAGCGACAGCCAGAACAGCAGATGCAGATTCGCCCACAGCACGGAGCCGTTCACGCGCTGGATCGCGTGACAGAGATGATGGTGATTGCTCCAGTAAATGCCGACGTAGATGAAGCTCAGCACATAGGCGCAGAACGCCGGCACGAGCGGAACGAGCGCGCTGAAGTCCTCGCCGTGCGGGACTTTCAGCTCCAGCACCATGATCGTGATGATGATGGCGATCACGCCGTCGCTGAATGCTTCGAGCCGGGTCTTGCCCATCCTGAGTCCTCGCGCGTGGCCGATTCGTTGCCGATTATGCGTGAGGGCCGTCGATCTGTCATGCGGGGCGGTTGGGTCTCAGTTGGGTCGCGTTTGGGAGGAAGAGGACGCAATGGTAGAATCGCGTCCGCCTTGCCGGGATGATGAAATTGGTAAACATAGCGGACTTAAAATCCGCCGCCTTACGGCTTGCCGGTTCGAGTCCGGTTCCCGGCACCAGGCAAGTTGCAAGCAACCATAGGATTCGTCGGAATCCTGCCGCTCAAGGATTTCGTCTCACTGCGCCTGCTTGCCTTGAGATGCGTGGCAGCGTCATTTACCTCGGCGCAGAGTCATTGGTCTGCTGCCAGCCAATCCAAATCAGCCTTTCGCTGCCCTGCAAACCCAACCTCGATTTCTTTTCGCCAGATCCTTTGGAAAAGGCGGAGCGTATGTCATCGAAGCCAGCAAACAACACCGCATCACATTCGGACTAAGCCTCAACACGCAGGCTTGAGAAAGTGTAGCTAGTAGGCTACACTTTATAAATGATCGAGCTTTGCAAAACTCCCGAATTCGCCCGCTGGCTCGACGATTTGCGCGATATCCGGGCTCGTGCTCGGATTCAGATTCGAATTTAGCGGTTGATGGACGGCAATCCCGGCGATGTAAAGCCGGTCGCCGAAGGTGTTTCGGAACTGCGCGTCGATTACGGACCGGGTTATCGGGTCTACTACACGCAGCGTCGTGGCGTGTGGATCCTGCTGCTCTGCGGTGGAGATAAGCGCACGCAGAACAGCGATATCAAGCACGCATTGCGCTTCGCGCGTGAACTGGAGGATTAAACGATGACCACCACTTCCACCCGATACGATGTTGCCGAACACCTTCGCAATGAAGAGGAAATGCAGGCCTACGTCGAGGCAGCGTTCGAAGAAGCGGGCGACGATGCGGCATTCATCGCCAAAGCGCTCGGCGACGTAGCGCGTGCGCGCGGTATGGCGCAGGTGGCTCGTGACGCCGGGCTCTCGCGTGAAAGCCTCTACAAAGCACTTTCCGGCGAGCGCAGCCCCGATTTTTCGACGCTGCTCAAAGTGGTGCGGGCGCTCGGTCTGCGTCTTCATCCCGAACTGGCTTGAGACCATGCCGGCAAAACGTCCCCGCCCGCCACGGCAGCGTCGATCGAGGCGCGCACGCCGACGCATTTCCGTCTCGATCCAATTCGATGCGGACATCGTTGCAGCGTTTCGTTCGACGGGTCCGGGATGGCTCAAGCGCATCAACACAGCCTTACGCACCTACCTCGACACCCACCGCCCCGGAAACCTCTCGTTCCAGCCATGAGTCGCAGCCGACGCAAAACGCCCATCCGCGGCATCACGACGGCCGAGACCGAAGCCGAAGACAAGGCCATCTGGCACCGCCGCCATCGCCGGATCGAGGATGCCCGGCTCAAGACCGCCGGGCCCGATTTCGTCGCGCATCATCGTAACCAGCACTCCAGCACGTGGGTAATGGACAAGGATGGCAAGCAGTACTTCGGGAGTCGATATCCCGAGTTGCTGCGCAAGTGACGCGGCGGCGCCCCCTCACACCGCGTTCAGCAACCTCTCCGCATCCCGCACGGCATCGACCAGCGCCTCGAGCGGCGTTTCCCGGTCCAGCAGACAAAGGTGCTCGATATCGAACGGCAATGCTTCCACGCCGACGAATCGCACCGTTCCTCCGAAACATTCCCGCGACTTTCCCCGACGCACCGACGCGATGTAATGCGGGGTGACGTAAAGCGCTACTGGCATCATGGCGGCCTCCACGAACGACTGTCCGGCCGTCACGACGCAGCCGGTGAGGCACAGTCTAGTCAGCCGCGATGCGCGCGACCACCCTCGTCAGACGGGAAACGCATCCCTCATTTTGTAGCTATCGGAATGTGTCATAGCGCATGTCCGAGCACGCGCGCGACGTAATGCCGGCCCCACGCCTCGCGATGGCCTCGGCGACGGTCTCGAACGGCCCGTGGCCGCCGATCATCTCGCCGGAATCGTCGGCGAGCGTCGAGCCGTGCACGGGACGCCGGTCGATGCGCGTCACCCGCACGCGCACCGCGTAGCGCTCGGGCGGCGGACGGGCGTCGTCGCCATCGGCGGTGGCGTCGGCGGTGGCGTCGGCGGTGGCGTCGGCGGTGGCGGAATCCGCCACTTTGGGCACCGGTTGCAGGGAAAGCAGGTAATCGCCCACTTCGATGTCTTTCTGCATGGCGTTCGCCTCCATCGATCCAGAACGTCTGAACGCATGACGAGCGGCGTGGCCGCCCGAGGCGATTGTGCTACCGCTTCGCCGATCGAAACAAGCGCCCTCGCCTGTCATCTGCCGCGCGCGATGCACTACAGTGGAGCGTCGGCGGCCGCGCCGATGTTATAAACCCGCCGCGACCTTATCTTCACGACGCCCGCGCAGCCTCGCCCCGAACCGAATCCATCGATGAACATCCGCTCCCGCCTGCTTCTCTCGCTCTGTCTTCCGCTCGTCGTGCTCGGCGGCTGCACGTCGTACTATCGCAACGTCGAGACTTGCAAGCAAAAGATGCGCGCCGATTATCCGGACGCCGCCAGCGCGCCCCTCAAAATCACCGGATCCGGCGCGAGTTATCATGGGTTCGCGCGTGATCGTGCGCGGCGAAATCCCGACCGCGCCGGTGCCGCCCGCGACCAAAACGGTCCAGACGCCCGCCGCCGCCGAATGCACGTTCAGCGAGCAATCGCTCACCGGCTTCCGCTGGGTCGCGCCTCGCCGAGCCGCCTGCATCCGACGAAACCACGGAGTAAATCGCCAGGGCAGCGATGGCTGCCCGTCACCGGAGACCAAGCTCATGTTGCTAGCCCAGATCAGCGATTTGCACATCACCGCGCCGGGCACGCTCGCCTACGGTCGCGTCGACACCGCCGCCTTCCTCACCCGCGCCATCGATGCGCTCAACGCGCTCGCGCCGCGTCCGGACGCCGTGCTGATCACCGGCGATCTGGTGGATGCGGGCGGCATCGACGAATACCGGCAACTGCGGACGCTGCTCGAACGCCTCGCCGTGCCGTGGTTTCCGCTGCTCGGCAATCACGACGACCGGGCGAATTTCCGCGCGGTGTTCGGCGATCGCGCCGGCGCCGCGAGCGATGGCTTCGCGCAACACGCATTCGATGTCGGCGACATGCGCGTGATCGCGCTCGATACGCTCGATCCCGGTTCGGGCGCGGGCCGCCTGTGCGCCGCGCGGCTCGCGTGGCTCGAAGCGCAACTGGACGCCTGCCGCGACCGGCCGGTGATCGTCGGCATGCATCATCCGCCGTTCGCATGTGGCATCGGCTTCATGGACGCGATCCGCCTCGCGCCCGACGACGCCCGCGCGCTCGATGCGCTGCTGCGGCGTCATCCGAACGTCGAGCGGATCGTGTGCGGGCATGTGCATCGGCCGATCACGGCGCGTTTCGGCGGCACGGTCGTGTGGTGCGCTCCGTCCACCGCGCATCAGGTTGCGCTGCAACTCACGCCCGACGGCCCCGACGCGCTCGTCATGGAACCGCCCGCTTTCGGCCTGCATCTCTGGCGCGCCGAAACCGGGCTGGTCACGCATTGCCGATGCGTCGATCAGGGCGACGGGCCGTACGTTTTCTGACGCATTCGTTGTCGTCGCAACGATCCAATTATTGAGAATCGATGCGTCGCCCTTCAAAAGTCACAAGTTTTTACCGTTAATACGGTCACGCGTTCGATCCCTTTGATCCGAACGCGGGACAACAATACGGAGAGACTTATGACGATTGCCACAAGGCAAGTAGGCGCCCTTGCTTTGACCTTGACCGCGAGCTCGCTCGCCCATGCGGCATTCGACTGCAGCGGTTCGCACGGCGGCTGGCGGATCCAGACATCGGATAGCTGGACGGGATCGGACAAGCTGGAGCACGCCGGCGTGTCGGCCGCTTTCGGCGCACTGGGCGCTTACGCGATGCGCGACACGGATCATCCGGTCATCTACGGTTCGCTGCTCGGCACGGCGCCGGGCCTGCTCAAGGAAGCCGTCGACGGAACCTGCCGCAGCGACGGCTTCTCCTACAAGGACCTCGTCGCCGATGCGTTCGGCGCGGTAGTCGGCGCGGCGCTTACGCACTGGGCGATCACCTATCAACGCGATGCCCGCAACATGACCATCGGGCTTCGCTACAGCAGCAGCTTCTGATTTGCCTCAGCGCTTCGATGCATGCGCGGGCGGTCTCCAGTAAGATCGGCGGCTGCCCGTTCATCGCATCGCGAGTTCCATGTCCGCTTCTTCGCCGCACCCGTCCGACCGTCATCCGCACTACTCGCGCGTCACGCTGTGGCTGCTTGCCACGATCGCGGGCGTGTCGGTCGCGAACATCTATTTCAATCAGCCTTTGCTCGGCGATTTCCGCGCGACGTTTGCCGGCAGCGCGTATCTGATCGGCGCGGTGCCCGCCGCGACGCAACTCGGCTATGCGCTCGGCATGCTGCTGCTCGCGCCGCTCGGCGATCGCTTCGATAGGCGTCGTCTGATTCTGCTGCAACTGGCAGCGCTCGGCGTCGCGCTGATCTTCGCCAGCACCGCGCCGACGCTCGCCATCCTGATCGCCGCGAGTCTCGCGATCGGCGTGGTCGCGACCATCGCGCAGCAAGCGGTGCCTTTCTCCGCCGAACTCGCGCCCGCCGCCGAACGCGGCCACGCCGTCGGCACGGTGATGAGCGGGCTGCTGCTCGGCATCCTGCTGGCGCGGACGGTGTCGGGTTTCGTCGCGCAATACTTCGCGTTAGCGCGCGGTGTTCGGCGCATCGGTGGTGGCGACGATCGCGCTCGCCGTCGTCGTGATCGCGCGGCTGCCGAAACCACGCTCTCGTACGGCAAGCTGCTCGCATCGATGTGGCATCTGACGATGGACAATCCCGGCCTGCGAGAAGCCGCGCTGACGGGCGGCGCGCTGTTCGCCGCGTTCAGCGCGTTCTGGTCGCTGCTGACACTGCTGCTGGCGGGCGAGCCCTTCCACATGGGTCCGCAGGCGGCGGGATTGTTCGGCATCGTCGGCGCGGCGGGGGCGCTGGCCGCGCCGCTGGCGGGCAAATCGGCCGATCGCGCTGGTGGCGATTTCCTTCGTCGTGTTCGCGTTGTCGGCGCGCAGCATCGTCGGGCTGGTGGTAGGCGTGATCGTGCTCGATATCGGCGTGCAGGCCGCGCAGATTTCGAATCAGTCGCGCATTTACGCGCTGCAGCCCGAGGCGCGCAGACGCGTCAACACGGTGTATATGGTGGCGTATTTCATCGGCGGCGCGGCGGGATCGGCGCTGGCGTCGATCGCCTGGCACGCGATGGGATGGACCGGTGTGTGCATCGTCGGACTGGCGGCGTCGGGATTGGCGGGATTTAGCCACTGGCGCGGTGGCGTCCGGCAGAAGCGCTAAGAAGCGCCGCGAATCGCAGTCAGGCGCGTTCGCGCGCGAAGTCGATCATTGCGTCGAGCACGCGGTCGAACTCCAGCGACTTGTCGAAAAAATGCCGCACACCGTATTGCAGGCAGCGCTCGCGATACGTCGGCAACGCATGATTGGTCAGCACGGCGACGAACGCGCCGCGCGCGCGGCCGGTTTCCTGGAGCCACGCCAGCACGTCGGTGCCCGAGCCCTGCCGCAATTGCAGATCGACGATAACCGCATCGAAGTCCTGCGCCGACAGCGACGCGATGGCGTCGTCGGGCGCATCGGCGAAAGCGGTCACGCGCCAGCAACCGAGTGCATCGATGGCTTCGGTGAGGCTGCGCCGGATCAGCGGCGAATCCTCGATCAGCAGCACCGCCAAAGGCGCGCGCCGCGATGCTGCATCGTCGGTGATGATCTGATGGCCCACGTCGGACGTCCTCCGCTCACGCCGCGCCGGATGCGCTGCGGCACGGCCGTCTCATCGCTATTCGATCAAGCCATTCTTGATGGCGTAATACGTGAGATCGGCATTGTTCGACAGCCGCATTTTTTCCAGCACGCGCGCGATACGTGCTCACCGTCTTGACCGACAGATGCAATTCCTCCGCGATCTCGGTTGGAATGCGCCCGCCCGCCAGCTTGCAGAAAATCTGGAACTCGCGCTCGGACAGCATTTCGTGCGGCCGTTCCGCCGCCGGTTTGTCGAGCTTGCCGGCCAGTGCATCGGCGATAAATTCCGACAGATACCGATGCCCGCGCGACACCGTGCGGATCGCGCGAACGATTTCCTCTGGCGCCGCGTCCTTGTTCAGATAGCCGTTCGCGCCTGCCTTCAGCAGATTGATCGCGTACTGGCTTTCGGGAAAGCCCGACAGCATCAGCACGTTTTGCTTCGGACGAATCTGCTTGATCACGCGCAAGGTGTCCACGCCGTTTTTATCCGGCATGGCGATGTCGAGCAGCACGACGTCGAACGCCTGCTCGCGCACCAGCGCGATGGTTTCATCGCCGGTGGCGGCTTCGGCCGCGACTTCCATGTCGGGTTCATCGGCGACGAACTGCCTGAATCCACTGCGCACGATGGCATGGTCGTCGGCTATCAGGACTCGGATCATTCGCGCCGCGCTCTCGTTATTCAAGAGCGCTCATTGTACTGACGCCGCCATGAAAAACGATGCGCGGCAGCACGCCTCTACGCATCGTTTCGTCGCTGCGGCGCAGTCGGCCATGCATCAGCCGTTGCGGCCTTCCAGCAGATCGGCCATGTCGTCGGCATGCTCTTCCTCGACGGCCAGGATCTCCTCGAAGATGCGGCGTGTCGTGACGTCCTTGTCGCCGAGATAGCGAATGATCTCGCGATACGTATCGATGGCGATGCGCTCGGCGATCAGGTTCTCGCGGATCATGTCGATCAGATCCTTGCCTTCCTGATACTCGGAATGCGAACGCGACTTGAGGCTGTCGGGCGCGAAATTCGGCTCGCCGCCGAGTTGCACGATGCGCTCGGCGAGCGTATCGGCGTGTTGCTGTTCCTCGTTCGCGAGCTCGAGAAACTCTTGCGCGACGGCTTCCGAATGGATGCCCTTCGCCATGAAATAGTGGCGCTTATAGCGGAGCGTGCAGACGATTTCCGTCGCCAGCGAATCGTTCAGCAGCTTGAGCACGGTCTGACGATTCGCGCCGTAGCTCGGCGTCACCGGGCCTTCGTCCATGTGCTGCCGCGCGTCGTTGCGGATCTTCTCCACGTCGATGACGAACGCGCCTTTCGAGTCGTTGGACGCAACCTTTACAGCAGACGATTTGGACATTTGTTTCGCTCCTAGAGTTGGATGTTGGCGTTCGCTGGTGCAGGTCGCGGACGTCGCCGAAGCCACGTTCATAGCGCCCTGCTATCCAAACAAATACTCCGATGCATGCGCCATGCCCGCTCCCGCAAAAAGTCGGGAGCGTCCGGCGTCACGTCCGGAATATCCCGAGCAGCAAGGTGACGACGAACACCACCAGAAAAATGAAGAACAGAATCTTGGCGATTTCCGCCGCGCCCGCCGCGATGCCGGTGAACCCGAACACGGCGGCGATGAGGGCGATCACGAAAAAGACGGCTGCGTAGTGAAGCATGGGACCTCCTTATTGCTGTTTCGACGAGGTTCGGAAGACGTCCACGAAGCGGCCGCTAATCGATCGCTTTTTTGGTGATGACGAAGCCCAGCACCAGAAACACGATACAGAGAATCAGAAACAAGACGAACAGGAATTTGGCGATGGCGGCAGCGCCGGCGGCGACGCCCGTAAAGCCGAGCAGCCCGGCGATCAACGCCACGATGGCGAAGAACAGTGCCCATTTCAGCATGATCGTTACCCGTAGAAGTGGATGGTGTGCTCATGCTAGCCAGCCGCGCGCCCGGGCGCATTCGGGCTGGCTCCTTTTTTGCTATGAGAATCGACTGACATGTGCTTTCAAATCGGCTGTGGCCGCGTCGATCGGGGGTTTGCGGGCGATCGACAGCCAACCAGCCTTCTTCTCATCGCCGAAACTTTGCCAAATGAGCCACGTACCGCGTGCCGCTTTTTCCGATCTGCCGGACTTCGAGCCTGACTTCGAGCCCGACGCCGCGCCCGTCGCGTCGAATGACGGCGGTGGCTTCGCGCGCCGCGCCGCGCCGCGAGGCTCAACGACTGGATGCGTCGCTATAGCTTGCTGGTGGCGATGACAGTGGCCATCGTGATCACGGTGGGCGGGCTGGTGATTCTGGAATCGGGCCGGATGCGGATCGCATCGGAATACGAGACCGCGCTCGACGCCAAGGGCGCGACCGCGCAACTGTCCGCGCTCGCCGCCGATATCGCCACGCTCACCGCCGAGGAACGCGCCTACGCGCTCGCGCCGGATGCCGCCTACAAGGAGCGCTTCGACGCGGCGCAGCAGCGCGTCAAACGCACGCTCGCCGCGATGGATACGTACTATCGCCGCATCGGCGACGACACGGCGCTCGCCAGCTTCGCGCAGATCAGCGCCGCCGCCGACGATGAAATCCAGCGCGGCGCGGCGCGATTCGGCGCGACCGCCCTGCCGCCACGGGAAAACCTTGCGACGCTCGATGCCGCGTTGTCGCTTCTGCGTCTGAACGAAGAACAGCGCGCCCAACACGCGCTCGATGCGAGCCGCGCCGATCAGCGCATCTCGACGCTATGCGTCGGCGCGCTGTGCGCGTTGAATATCGTGCTGTTCGTGCTGCTGTTCCGCAATCTCGGCATTCAGCTCGACAAGCAGGATCGCGTGCAAAAGAAGCTGATCACGCAGCAGGAAGAACTCGATCGGCTCGTGTCCGAACGCACGCGTCAGCTCGAAGCGCTCGCGTGGCACTTGCAGTCGGTCAGCGAGAACGAAAAGACCGAACTGGCGCGCGAACTTCACGACGAACTCGGCTCGATTTTGACCGCGAGCAAGATGGATGTCGCGTGGGTGCGCGGCAAATTAAAGGAGCGCGAGCCCGCGATGGCCGACAAGCTGGCGCGCGCGCTCGGCAGTCTGGATCAGGGCATTGCGCTGAAGCGCCGCATCATCGAGGACATGCGGCCGACGGTGCTGGCGAGCTTCGGGCTCGTTATCGCGCTGCGCTCGCTCGCGGACGAAGCCGCGCGGCGCAACGGCTGGGACATCGAGTTCGACTTGCCGGACGACGACGTCAAGCTCGGCGAGGCGATCGAAATCGCGCTGTTCCGCGTCGCGCAGGAAACGCTGACCAACGCGGCGAAATACGCGCACGCGAGCCGGATTCACGTCGCACTGTCGCTGGATGGCGAGAGCGTATCGCTGCATATTGCCGACAATGGCATCGGCATCCAGCCGGGCGACCTGCAACGCACGCAGACGCATGGACTTGTCGGCATGCGTCAGCGTGTGTCGGCGCGCGGCGGACGCTTCGAAATCGAACGGGCGATACCGCATGGCACGAGCATCCGCGTGTCGATGCCGCGCGAGCGTCTGAGCGCGCTGCCCGAGCCCGCGACCGCGTATGACGATGCTGACACGAAGTCAGGAATGCGCCGACACGAAAACGCGAACCGGCCGACAGTTTCGGACAGTACGCTTTTTTATGATTGATCGTACGGGAGCGGCCTGCCGTCCGCGGATCGATCGTCGTTTGTGCAGCGATCAGCCGCCCCATATACACTGCGCCAACGCAATACGCGTTGCGCCTTTCAACTCCAAGGGGAATACACATGACACGACTTATCGCTCTGCTGCTGCTCGCAGGCACGGCCGTCCTCGCGGGCTGCAATACGATGGCCGGCGCCGGCCAGGATATTTCGAAGGGCGGCAACGCCATCACGAATTCGGCCGAGAAGCACAGCGACTGATCGGCATGGCTTAGCGTTTCTTATTGTTTAGCGTTGATGTAGTTCCCTGTCTTGCCGCCACTTAGTGGCGGCCTTTTTGTGCGCCCAGCATGGGCGCACTCTTGCGGGTGCAAGTCGCGCGGCAAGTTGACCACAGCGAGCGAAGTGAAGCGCAACTGCGGAAGGGCGACCGACCGTGGGGAGGAAGCGTGGAGCGAAAC
>NZ_LFJJ01000018.1 GCF_001189365.1 Candidatus Burkholderia verschuerenii
TTACCCGGAACAATGGACTCCAGTCGTCCCCATATCTCATCGGTCAGCAACATTCGACTCATCTTGATCGCTTACGCAAAAGATGAGATGTAAACACATTTCTTCAAATGTGAACAGAGCCTAGTGATGAACGGTTTGAGGGGATTGCTGCGGGGGAGTTTGTTTGGTTGAGGGCTTGAGCGATAAACGTGGACTGGGCGTGTGTTTGGTGCCGATGGTTCTCTTTGCTTGCTTTCTTTTGCAGTAGCCGCCTTCCCGGCGGGGGGGGGTTACTTTCTTTGCGGCGGCAAAGAAAGTAACCAAAGAAAGCCGCTTGTCCGATCCTAAGCACCTTCTTGGCCGGCCCCGGCACAGAACTTTAGACTTGGCACAGCAATAGCGAGTGTCTTTGTGGCGCGTACACGCGCTGGTTCCTATGCGATTAGTGCTTTCTCGCCTGACAAGGTAACGGCCCACTTCGGCTTACTCCGGCCCGCTTGCGCGGCCGGTTTAGGTACGTATGAGCAACCGGCAGGTGATTGGCGAAACGACCTCGAACACGGCATCGATTTATCGTTATTCGGCCCTACCTCGATTAGCGTTTCGATGAACGTTTAATTGCTCTCGCAAGGGGATCCGCAGCAGACCATGCGGGCTGCGCGTTAGTGCCTTAAGCGCTAAAGCTTTAAGGCATCTTGGCTCATGCGCAACGCGGCGGCTTTCCTTCGTTGGAGCGCTGACCGAGGTAGGGCCGAATAGCGATTAAACCGTTGAGTTATTCGAGGTCGTTTCGGTGATTCCCTGCCGGTTGCCTGAACGGCCCTAAACCGGCCGCGCAGCGAGGCCGGAGTAAGCCAAAGGGGACCGTTACCGAGGTGGGCGAGAAAGCGCTAATCGCATGGGAACCAGCGTCCGAACGTACCGCAAGAGCACTCGCTACTGCTGTGCCAAATAGAAAGTCCTGTGCCGGGGCCGCTCAAGAAGGTGCTTAGGATCGGCCAAGCGGCTTTCTTTGGTTACTTTCTTTGCCGCCGCAAAGAAAGTAACCCATCCGCCGGGAAGGCGGTTACTGCATAAAACGCAGCAACAATAGACCCACAGAAAACAACAACAAAAAGAACAATGTGCGATAGTCACGTCGACCACACAAATCAACCGGACAATGCGCGTCTCCGACGCCCCCAAAGTCCAGGTTCGTCAAGAACCCGCCCACCCCCGGTTGCATGAAAGAACAAGAAACGATGCTCGCCGCCGCCGAGCGCATCACGCTCTTCGGCCGCTTCGCGCTGCAACGCGCCACGCGCACGCTGACGCTGACGCTCGACGGACGTCCCGTACCGATCAACGATCGCGCAATGGACGTGCTGATCGCGCTCGTCGATGCGCGCGGCCGCATCGTGCCCGTCGGCGAGTTGCAGCACGGTTCGTCGCCCTCCTCGTCCGTGGTCGCGAACAACAGCGTGCAGGCGCTCGTGTCGCAACTGCGTCGCGCGCTCGGCGAAGACCGCGATCTGATCGAAACCGTGCCGCGACGCGGCTATCGGCTCGCGACCGAGTGGTACGAAATCCGCGACGCGCTCGCCTCGTCAAGCAACGACACGCGCCCGCCCGATGCGCCGCATGTCCCCGCATCGACGCACAGTCACGAAAGCACCGCGCAGGCACCGGAACGCACGCCGCTCATCGGACGCGACGCCGAGCTTTCCGAACTGCTCATGCGCATCCCGCAGCATCGTCTCGTCACGTTGATGGGCGCGCGCGGCGTCGGCAAGACGCGCCTCGCGAAAGAAGCGGCACACCGCACGTCACCGCTGTTCGACGGACGCGTGCATTGGGTCGATCTCGGCGCACACGTCACGAGCGAAGGCATCGTGCTGCCCCATGCGCAAACGGCTCTCGTCGTGATCGATCACGCGGACCATCTCGCGCACGACATCGCGCCCGTCATCGATGCGTTGATCGCGCGCACACAAGCCAACGTAATCGTTTGCGCCGAAGGGCCGCTGTTCATCTCGGGCGAGTATCTGTTGCCGATCGCCCCGCTGCGATTCGCGACCACGCATCGTCATGACGACACGACCGAATCCGATGCGTACCGATTGTTCCTGAGCGAGCTTCCAGTGCTCGCCGATGCATCGCCTGTCCATGCGACGATCGAGTCGATCTGTCGCGCGCTGTCGGGCAATCCGCTCGCGATCAGCCTTGCCGCACGACAAATCGGCGCGGCGGCGTCGTATCGCGCGTCATTGCACGATGTGCTGATCGACTGGGAACAGCGCTTCAACGTCGTGCAAATACGCCGTGACAATAGGGTGCATGCGGTCGATGCGGTGCGTTCAGTCGTCGCGTTCGCCTTTCACGCACTCGATGACGCTACCCGCGTCACGGTCCGTCGATTGAGCCTGTTCGCCGGAAGCTTCTCGTGGCCCGATGCGCGCCTGGTCCCATCGACCGACGATGACGCGACAATTCAAACCGCCATCGACGCCGGATGCATCGCCGAAGCCGACGACGATCATCTGGACATCGCGCCCGCGATGCGCGAATTCGCGCTGGCACTGCTCGCGCAACATGCGGACTATGCGCCGGCGGCCGCGCGTCACGCGCAATCGATCGTGGACCGGCTCACGCGCCAGGTCACTATGCGAACCTCCATCGCCGATGTGCGCCGCGCGCTCGCGTGGTCGATCGACACGGGACGAATCGATCTCGCCGCGCGACTGCTGCAAGCATCAATCACGCTGTGGAGCGATGCTAGCCTGTCGAGCGAACATCTGCACTGGATCACACGCGCCATCGATCATCCCGACACGCGCGCGATGCTCAAGGTGCGCGATCACATGCTGCTGTCGCTTGCGCTCGCGCAAGGCCGGCAGCGCATGCGTCCCGAGCACTCGCCGACCGATACCGTCGCGGCATGGTGGCGCGTCTACGATCTCGCCACCGCCTGCGCCGACGACGACATGCGTCTCGCGGCGCTCACGGTCCTGCTGCTGCGCACGCTGCAATCCGGTTACGGCGACGATCGTCCCGACCTGCTCGCGCCGGTGCGCGAACGCATCGCGCTGGAATGCGAGGGCTCGTCGTCGCATCCGGGCTTCTCGCTGATGCGCGGCGTGCTGATGACGCTCGACGGTCGTCACGAAGACGCCATCGCCGAACTCGCGCCACGCGCGCACGACGCACATTCCATCGAAGCCGACGACGACGATACCCCGCGCGCACCGCGTTATATCGAAGCGGTATCGCACAATGCGCTGGCCATCTCGCTATGGTTGTCGGGCGCGCGCACGCCTTCGCATCCGGTGTTGCTGCAGGCGCTGACCGATGCGCGCCAGCAGTCCGATCCGGTCTCGCGATGCGCGGCTTCCGCGCTTGCGTGCGTGCTGTTTTTGCTGGAGGAAAACACCGCGCGCATCGCTCAGCAGGCGCGCATGGTGTGCGCCATTTCGCAGCAACATGGGCTTGCCGCGTGGGAACCGGTCGGTCGCAGCTTTTTGCGCTGGACCGAAGCCGCCGAAGGGTCGCACGATGCCGCGCGTCAACTCACGGACGGCGCGCTCGTCAATATCGAACGAAGACATGCGACGCTTATCGATCTGTTGGTGCTGGAACGCTACGTTGAACTCGCGTTGAGCGAAGTGGGAAGCGCCGCGTTGTTGCGGCTTTATGACGGCATGGTCGAAGGACTCGAAAGCAGCGGACGGCGCTAGCTCTTGCCCGAAGCATTGCGCGTAAAAGCGGTGTTGCAGCGTCGTATCGGCGTCGAGCATATCGAGGTCATGCAAACGCTCGAACATGCCGCCGATGCAGCGCGACGTCAACGCGCGGCGAAACTGTCGCGACGTATCGCGGCGCAAGCGGAGCGCTTCGATACGTCGCGAGGGTAGAACGGTTACGCGCCCGCCGCTTCCTTCGCGCGCGCGGCAGGGATTTGCCCCGTCTGCTGACGCGAACGTCCCGAGCTCAGATATTCGGCGATCGAATCCTGCGTGACCTCGCCGACGTAGTGACCATCGGCATCGAGCACCGGCATCCAGCTCGAACTGTACTGATACATCTTCGACAGCACGATCCGCAGATTGTCTTCGGGCGAGACGGTCGTCTGAAACTGCGTGACCTTGTCCGCGCACACGCCCGGCGCGCCGCGCGCCATGCGTCGCGACACGAACCCCAACGCGCGATGCTCGCCGTCGAGCACCGTCATGTGACGATTGTCGTGCTCGTCCATGCTCGCATAGGCGTTCTGCAAAGGCGTATCGGCAAGCGCCGTTTCGGGCTGCAACGCAGCATCGCCCGCCTTCACAAGCAAGAGGCGCTTGAGCGTGCTGTCCGCGCCGACGAACTGACCGACGAACTCATCGCGCGGATGCGCAAGCAGCATATCGGGATGATCGTATTGCACCAGCTTGCCGCGACGGAACACCGCCACGCGATCACCGAGCTTGATCGCTTCGTCGATATCGTGGCTCACCATGATCACGGTCTTCTTGAGTTGACGCTGCATCGCGAAGAACTCGTTCTGGATGGTTTCGCGATTGATCGGGTCTACCGCGCCGAACGGTTCGTCCATCAGCAGCACGGGCGGATCGGCGGCGAGCGCGCGAATCACGCCGATCCGCTGTTGCTGTCCGCCCGACAACTCCTTCGGATAGCGCTTCAGATACAGCTTCGGATCGAGCGCGACCATCGACATCAGTTCGGTCGCGCGCTCGGCGCAACGCTTCTTGTCCCAGCCGAGCAGGCGCGGCACGACCGTAATGTTCTCTTCGATGGTCATGTTCGAAAACAGGCCGATCTGCTGGATCACATAGCCGATATGACGGCGCAGATCGACTTCGTTGAGGCCGCTCGTGTCTTCGCCGTTGATCAGCACGCGACCCGAGGTCGGCTCGATCAGGCGATTGATCATCTTGAGCGTCGTGGTCTTGCCGCAACCCGACGGGCCGAGAAACACGCAGATCTCACCCTCGTCGACCTTGAGGCTCACCGAGTCCACAGCGTTCACCTTCTGACCATCCTTCTGCGTGAAGGTCTTCGTCAAGCGGTCGAGTTCGATCATGTTTTTTGTACTCCTTTCGGTGTAAGGGCGCGCTGCAAGGCCTGCAGCAGCAAGTCGGCGACGATCGCGAGGACGCTCACGAGCACCGCGACCACCAGTAGTTTCATCATGCTGGACTGGCCGATCGCGCACACGATCAGCGAGCCGAGACCGCCCGCGCCGATCACGGCGGCAATGGTCACCACGCCGATGTTCATCACGACGGCCGTACGCACGCCGCCGAGAATCACCGGCACCGCGAGCGGCAGTTCGACCAGACGCAGCCGTTGCCACGCCGTCATGCCGATGCCGATCCCCGCTTCCTTGATGCCCGATTCGACGTTGCTCAACGCCAGATACGTATTGCGCATGATCGGCAGCAGCGAATAGAGGAACACGGCCGTGATCGCCGGCACCGCGCCGATGCCTTCGCCGAAGCGCGAAAACACCGGAATCATCAGGCCGAACAGGGCGATGGACGGCAGCGTGAGAATGATCGTCGCCACACCGAGCAAGGGCGTCGCGAGCCACTCATATCGATTAATCAGGATGCCTAACGGCATGCCGACTATGATCGCACAGCCGATCGCCAGCCCGACGAGATAGCAATGCTGCAAGGTAAGTTGCAGCAGCTCGGGCCAGTTGGCTTGCAGATAGTCGAAAACACTCATCTTTTGATTCCCTCCCTCAAGGCAGCTTGTGCGTGCGCAGGAACTCGGCCGCGACTGCCTGCACCGACTTGCCGTCGATATCGACCTGCTTGTTCATCTCCAGCATCGTGTCGTTATCGAGCGTGGCCGATAGCGCGTTCAACTGCTCCGCGAGCTTAGGGTTCTGCTGCAACACGGATGCACGCACGACGGGCGTCGCGTTATACGGCGGGAAGAAGTTTGTCGTCGTCCAGCGGCATGATGCCGAAGCCCTTCACGCGGCCATCGGTCGTATAGATCAAACCGATGGTGATCTGATTGTTATGCAACGCCGTGTAGACGAGACCCGGGTCCATCTGCTTCGTTTCCGCGCGGCTGAAGTGCAGATCGTAGGCGGCTTCGAGCGGCTTCAGACCATCGGGACGATTGGCGAATTCCGCATCCATGCCGAAGACGTGACGCGTGCCTTTCGGATCGCTCTTGAGCTTTTCCGCTAGCTGCGAGATGGTGCGAATGCCGGTCTTCTTCGCTTCCTCGGCGGGCAGGCCAAGCGCATACGTGTTGTTGAGCGGCGCCTTGTTCAACCACACGAGCCCTTCTTTCGCGTCGAGCTCCTTCACCTTCTCGTACGTCTGATCCGACGACATCTGCTCTTTGAGCTTGTGATAGACGAGCGCGGCCGTGCCGGTGTATTCCCACGTCAGATCGACCTGACCGTTTTCCTGCGCGCTGCGCAACAGCACGCTGCCGAGACCGGTGCGCGAATCGATCGTATAGCCGCGCGAACGCAGATACTGCGACGTGATCTCGACGAGCACATATTGCTCGGTAAAGTTCTTGCCGCCGATGACGAGGTTCGCGGCCATCGCGGGCACGCTCGCGCAAGCGCACATCACGCTCGCGACGAGTGCGCGCTTCACCATGCGGAGAATCGTCGTCATGCGGTCACCTCGCGCGTCGTGGTCCAGCGACGGCTCGCCGCCGACACGATCGCATCGAGCAGCAAGGCGAGAATCGCCGTGGCCGCCGCGCCGATCAGCAGCATCTGGTTGTTGTTCAGATAGATGCCGGGGAAAATCAGCGTGCCGAGACTGTCCGCGCCGATGAGATACGCAAGCGGCGCGGTGCCCACGTTGATCGCGAGCGCCGTGCGAACCCCGCCGATGATGATCGACATCGCATTGGGCAACTCCACGCACAGCAGCGACTGCATGCCGGTCATGCCGATACCGCGCGCCGCTTCGAGCAGCGATGCGGGCACGTTCTTCATGCCTTCATAAGTGTTGCGCGTGATCGGCAGCAGCGACGCGAGGAACAGCGCGGTGATCGCCGGAGCATCGCCGATACCGAAGATGCCGAGCGCGATCGCCAGCACCACGAGCGACGGCACCGTATTGCCGATGTTGAAGATCTGCATGAAGCTTTCGGTCTGCCGCGCAAACGCGGGACGGCTCAACAGAATGCCTGCGGGCACGCCGACAATGACGGCGAGCGCCATCGAGATGCCGACGAGCAGCAGATGCCGGCCCGTGTAGTACACGAGATCGCCGGAATATTGGCGCCATGTGCCCGGTTCGATGGCGCGTGCGAGAAGCACGGCCACGAGCACGACCGCCAGCAGGCTGCCCACGACCTGGACAGTACGTCGGTTCATAGAACGGGTCTCCTTTTCGAAGGCTGAGCGCCGGTGAATGCGCGCTGCTAGGTGCGCCATGAATACTGCTGATGGCGCGGCGAACGGGAGTTTTACATCGCCGGATGGAAGTGATGCGAGGTCCGGCGAAAGTACATCCGATACGTCGAGTAGCGTTATGTATGTATAGCGTGGTCACATGGCCGGCTTTTGGGTTACCGGATGCATGCGCGATGTTGTGTTCACCCGAAGGCGCGATAGTTATAAGGGTGTGTAAATTCTCCAGTGTGAACGTGACGATATCGGGTAAATCCGCCGATCGCGTTATCGGTAGCAATGGGCGTGCCTGACCGTTCAGGTCAAACGCATTGCTATGGATTCCGAAGTTATTGCGCGTTGAACACGACGCGCCTGAAGAACTGCGCGAGCACGTCTTCGGCGAATTGCGCCGGAATAGATTGAGGATCGGACGAGTAGAAGAACTGTACGCCGTCGCAGAGCGCGATCAGGCCGAGCGCCATCTGTTCGGCGGGCATGGTGAGCGGCGTGCCCACGCGTTCGGAAAAAGCCTTGATGTAATCGGTCGTGCTTTGCCGCAACTCGCGCATCAACGCATTGAAGCCATCGCGAAACTGCGCGTCGCGGCTCGCGTGCAGCTTCGCTTCGACCCACAGCAGAAAGCACGCGTTGTTCTGATAGCACTCGCTGTAGTACTGCAGGACATGCGCTTCCATGTCCGCGCGGGTCGCGTCGCCGTCTTCGAAGATCGACGAGAGGCGCTGCATGATCGTGTCGTGATCGCGCTTGAGGACTTCGAGCAGCAACTCGGCCTTGCTGGAGAAATTCGAATAGAACGCGCCGCGCGAATAGCCCGCGTCGGCGGCCACATCTTCGACGCTCGCCGCGCCGAAACCTTTCCGTGTGAAAACGTCCTGCGCGGCGTCGAGCAGGCGCTGACGCGTCTGGTCACGGCTCTGCTCGCGGGTAAGACGGATTGGTTTCATGCTGGCAGTTTAGCATCGAAAAGCTTACAAATCCGCTTTTGCATTCGGATACGACTCTGTATTAGAATTCACCGCGTATCCATCAACGAAGCGTTAAAACCCTTATCTGGCGCGGCTCTCACGCTGTTTCTTCGGAGTATTCGCGCGCGGGCGGTTTCTCGAAAATGGCATTGCAGAGGCAATGCCGCCCTGTTGCGCGCGCACGAGCATCGAGACGCGCGGCCCGGGCGCCGAGGTTCCTGTGATGCCCTTGTATTCGTCTGCGCCGGCCGTGGCGCGCGCCATCGTTCTCTCTGCCGCGTTCGCAACATTGGCCGCCTGCCAGCGTCACGAAGCCGCCGCGCCCGTGCCGCGTCCCGTCGTCGCGATGGCCGCGCTCACCGACAACAAAACGCCCAACTCCACGCTGCCCGGTCAGGTACAGTCGCGCTATTCGACACCGCTGTCCTTTCGCATCAACGGCAAGATTCTTGAGCGCCGCGCGCGGCTCGGCGATAGCGTGAAAGCCGACCAAGTCGTCGCGAAGCCGATCCCGCCGATGCCGAGAAGAACAGCGCCAGCGCACGCGCGCAACTCGATGCGGCCGAGCATCAGCTCGTGTATGCGAAGCAGCAACTCGATCGCGATCGCGCGCAAACCGCTGAAAGTCTGATCGCGCCCGCGCAACTCGAACAGACACAAAACGCTTATGCAAGCGCCCTCGCGCAACGCAATCAGACGCAGCAGCAGGCCGGGCTCGCGGCGGATCAGTTGCGCTATGCAACGCTGACGGCCGATCGCGCGGACGTCATCACGGCGGAACAGGCCGACACGGGGCAGAACGTCAACGCGGGACAAGCCGTCTATACGCTCGCGTGGAGTGGCGATATCGACGTGATCTGCGACGTGCCCGAAGCATCGCTGGCGGCGTTCAAGGTGGGTCAGGAAGCGAACGTGTCCTTGCCCGCGCTGCCGGGCCGCAGCTTCAAGGCGCGCATGCGCGAACTTTCGCCCGCCGCCGACGCGCAAAGCCGCACCTGGCGCGCCAAGCTCACGCTCGAATCGCCGACGCCGGATGTGCGTCTCGGCATGACGGCGGATGTCGCGTTCGCGGCGGCCAATGCGCCGGGCAAGGCCTTCACGATTCCATCGACCGCGCTGTTTCACGACAAGGGCCAACCGGCCGTATGGATCGTGAAGAAACCTGGCGATGCGCTCGAATTGCGGCGCGTGGAAGTCGCGCGTTACGGCGAGCGCACGGTGACGTTATCGGGCGGCATCGAGGCGGGCGAACGGATCGTGTGGCAGGGCGTGCTACGGTATCGGCAGGCGAGAAGGTGCGCGTGGTCGCGCCGCTGCATCCCGAGGATTTCACGTCATTAGCATACCTAACGATTCTGGCATCGACGACAACGCGCATCGTCACGAGGAAAGCCGTTTCAATCTGTCGGCGTGGGCGCTGCGGCACCGATCGCTTGTCGTGTTTCTCATTGCGATGGCTACGATCTTCGGGATGCTCGCGTACACGAAGCTCGCGCAATCGGAAGACCCGCCGTTCACGTTCCGCGTGATGGTCATCCGCACGTTCTGGCCCGGCGCGACCGCGCGGCAAGTGCAAGAGGAAGTGACCGATCGCATCGCGCGCAAATTGCAGGAAACGCTTTATACGGACTTCATGCGCAGCTATTCGCGCCCCGGCGAATCGCTATTGTTCTTTCAGATGAAGGACTCCGCGCCCGCGAAAGACGTGCCCGAAGAGTGGTATCAGATTCGCAAGAAGGTCGGCGATATCGCCGCGACGCTGCCGTCCGGCGTGCAAGGCCCGTTTTTCAACGACTAGTTCGGCGATGTCTACACCAACATCTTCGCGCTGGAAGGCGATGGCTTCTCGCCCGCGCAACTGCACGATTACGCCGATGCCCTGCGCACCGTGCTATTGCGCGTGCCGGGCGTTGGAAAGGTCGATTACTTCGGCGATCAGGAAGAGCGCATCTATGTCGAGATCGCCAATACGCAACTGACGCGGCTCAGCATCTCGCCGCAGCAGATCGCGCAGGCCATCGACGGACAGAACGCGGTGTCGCCCGCAGGCACGTTGACGACGCCCAACGACCGCGTGTTCGTGCGTCCGAGCGGGCAATTCACGAGTCTCGATGCGCTCGCGGATACGCTCATCAACGTGAACGGCCGCTCGTTCCGCCTCGGCGATATCGCGACCATCAAGCGCGGCTATCTCGATCCGCCCGCCACGCAGATGCGTTCAGCCGGAACGCCAGTGCTCGGCATCGGCATCACGATGCAGCCGGGCGAAGACGTCGTGCGGCTCGGCAAGGCGCTCGACGCGCAGATGACGCAACTGCGCGCGCAGCTTCCCGCCGGACTCAAACTCACCGAAGTCTCCAGCATGCCCCACGCGGTTTCGCGTTCGGTCGACGACTTCCTCGAAGCGGTCGCCGAAGCGGTGATCATCGTGCTGATCGTGAGTCTCGTGTCGCTCGGCGTGCGCACCGGCATGGTCGTGGTGATCTCGATTCCCATCGTGCTCGCCGTGACTGCGCTGTTCATGTATCTGTTCGATATCGGCTTGCATAAGGTCTCGCTGGGCACGCTGATTCTCGCGCTCGGCCTGCTCGTCGACGACGCGATCATCGCCGTCGAGATGATGGCCGTGAAGCTCGAACAGGGATGGAACCGCACGCGCGCCGCCGCCTTCGCGTACACGAGCACGGCCTTTCCGATGCTGACGGGCACCCTCGTCACCGTCGCTGGCTTTCTGCCGATCGCGCTCGTCAAATCCAGCACGGGCGAATACACGCGCTCCATTTTCGAAGTGTCGGCGATCGCATTGATCGCGTCATGGCTCGCGGCGGTCGTGCTGATTCCGTTGCTCGGTTACAAATTGCTGCCGGAGAAGAAGAAGGCGGCGCATCTTCCCGATCACGACATTTACGATACGAAGTTCTATGGCCGTCTGCGTCGCTGGGTCGGCTGGTGCATTCGGCGTCGCTTTATCGTATTGGCGATCACGGTCGTGCTGTTCATCATCGCGATGGCGGGCTTTACGCTCGTGCCGCAGCAGTTCTTCCCGAGTTCGGATCGGCCCGAGTTGCTGATCGACGTGCGCTTGCAGGAAGGCGCATCGTTCGAAGCGACTTTGCGCGAAGCCAAACGCCTCGAAGCCGCGTTGAAGGGACGCGATGAAATCGATCATGTGGTGAGCTTCGTCGGCACCGGCGCGCCGCGTTTTTATCTGCCGCTCGATCAGCAATTGCCGACGCCGAACTTCGCGCAATTCGTCGTCACGGCGAAGTCCATCGAAGCGCGCGAGAAGTTATCGCAATGGCTCGGCCCGATGCTGCGCGAACGTTTTCCCGCCGTGCGCACGCGTTTGTCGCGACTGGAAAACGGGCCGCCCGTCGGCTATCCCGTGCAGTTTCGCGTGAGCGGCGACGATATCGCCACCGTGCGTCGCGTCTCCGAGCAGGTCGCCGCCGATATGCGCGCCGATTCGCGCACGACCAACGTGCAGTTCGATTGGGACGAGCCGTCCGAATGCTCGGCGCGCTTCGAGATCGATCAGCAGAAGGCGCGCGATGCGGGCGTGACGTCGCAAGATATTTCCAGCTTCCTCGCGATGACGTTATCGGGCTACAGCGTCACGCAGTATCGCGAGCGCGACAAGCTGATCAGCGTCGATCTGCGCGCGCCGCATGCCGAACGCGTCGATCCGTCGAAGCTCGCCACACTCGCGATGCCGACGCCGAACGGCCCCGTGCCGCTCGGCGCGCTGGGACGCGTCGTCGATTCGCTCGAATACGGCGTGATCTGGGAACGCGATCGTCAGCCGACCATCACCGTGCAGGCGAACGTGATGGGCAACGCGCAAGGCATCGACGTGACGAACGCCATCAACAAAAAGCTCGATACGATTCGTCAGGCGCTGCCGGTCGGCTATCGCATCGAAGTGGGCGGTCCGGTCAAGGAGAACGCGAAGGGACAGACGTCGATCAATGCGCAATTGCCGGTGATGATCATCGTCGTGCTGACGCTGCTGATGATCCAGTTGCAGAGCTTCGCGCGCGTGATGATGGTCGTGCTCACCGCGCCGCTCGGGCTGATCGGCGTGGTCGCGACGCTGCTGTTGTTCGGCAAGCCGTTCGGCTTCGTCGCAATGCTCGGCGTGATCGCGATGTTCGGCATCATCATGCGCAACTCGGTGATTCTGGTCGATCAGATCGAGCAGGACATCGCCTCCGGACACAAGCGTTATGACGCGATCATCGGCGCTACCGTGCGGCGTTTCAGGCCGATTACGCTGACCGCCGCCGTGCTCGCGCTGATTCCGCTTTTACGCAGCAACTTCTTCGGCCCGATGGCGACCGCGCTGATTGGCGGCATCACGAGCGCGACCGTGCTCACTCTTTTCTATCTGCCCGCGCTTTACGCCGCATCGTTCCGCGTGAAGCGCGAGGAAAGCGACGGAGCGGCGTCATGAAGCGCGCATATGGAATAACGATCGCCACGCTCGCGCTGTCGGCATGCGCGCTCGGCCCCGATGGCAAGCCGCCCGCGATGCCGCAGCCCGAGCATTACGGCGCGCTGCCGCAAGCGCAATCGAGCGTGACGGCCGAAGGCGTGTCGCAGACCTTCGTGCAGGCCGCGAAACCGGTGCCGGAGTGGTGGAAGCTGTATCGCTCGGATGCGTTGAACGCGCTCGTCGATGAAGGCCTGCACGCGAGCCCCAATCTCGCCGCCGCCGACAAAAGCCTGCAGGCGGCGCGCGAGCAATTGCGCGCGCAAGTCGGTTCGTCGCTGCTGCCATCGATCGATGCAGGCGGACAGGTCACGCGCGAACGCGGGCTCGGCGTGCCGAACTTCGGGCCGCCCACCGCGCTGTACAACCTGTTCGTCGGGCAGATTCAGGCGCAATACACCTTCGATATTTTCGGCGCGGCGCGTTATACGAATGCATCGCTGGCGGCGCAGGTCGATCAACAGGCGTTTCAACTCGATGCCGCGCGACGCGCGCTCGCGGCGAATATCGTCACCGGCGCGATCGGCGCGGCGGCACTGCATGCGCAGATCGACATCACCGAACGCCTTGTCGCGCTCGCCAATGACGACGCCCACGACGCGGATCGCCGCTATGCGCTGGGCTCAGCATCGCGCGCGGATGCATCGACTGCGCGGCAGAATGCGGCGACGCTCGCATTGCAATTACCGTGGCTGCGCGCGCAATGGCTCGCGACGCGTCATGCTCTCGCCGTCTTGCTCGGCCGCACGCCCGACGATCTCGATCTCGCGAGTCTGAGCGTTCCATCGGATGTACCGATTGTTTTGCCATCCGAACTATTGCAGTCTCGCCCCGATATCCAGGTCGCCGATGCCGCGTTGAAAGCCGCCGCCGCGCAAGTGGGCGTGGCGACGGCACAGATGTTCCCGAGTCTGTCGATATTGGCATCGATGGGACGCGGCGGTTTCGACTGGCCGACGGCCCTGTCCGGCGCGGGCGCGTTGTGGAGCGTGGGCGCATCGCTGTCGCAGCCGATCTTTCATGGCGGCGCGCTGCTGGCGCAACGTCGCGCGGCCATCGCCATGTACGATGCCGCCGTCGCGCAATACAAACAGACCGTGCTGTCGGCGTTCCAGAATGTCGCGAATACGTTGGCATCGCTCGAAACGGACAGCGAAGCGCTCGCCTTCGCCGATACCGCGAGCCGCGCGGCAAACGATGCATCGTCCGATGCGGCCGCACGCGTACGTCTCGGCGCGATTCCGCTACGCGCCGCGCGTGGCGCGGAGCAGCAGTTTCTCAACGCGCGACTCTCGACGATACGCGCCAGCAGCGCGCGCATGAGCGACACGGTAGCGCTATTTCAAGCGATGGGATCGCCAGTTGCATCGACCATTGCGAAAGCAAAGTGAACCATCATCGAAAGAACGCGGCACGATCATTGCGCAGTTGCACGTCGGGCAGGCGCATCGCGTCTGCGTCCATTTCATGTCGATACAATTAGGGACTGATCATGAATAAGGCAATCGGCGCACTCATCGCGGTCGTCGCCGCACTCACGCTGTCGGGCGGAGCGTATGCACAGGCCGCTGGCGGTGCAGGCGGCGCGAACGGCGGCGGATCGACTGGCAGCACGGCGAGCCCGGCCAATCAGGTCAATCGCGCCACGGACGGATACGGTTCGCCTGGCGTGACCAACTCGGATAGCGGCATGTCCGCACGCGCCCCGAATTCCGGACTGCCGAGCGCCACCAACGGCACGTCAACCTCGAAGCAGGAAGCGCCGAAGAGCAATAACACGCTGGCAACGCCGAGAATCGTCTCGCCGGCGGCGGGTCAGTAAGCTTTCTTAAGCTGAAGAAAAGGCCGCTGTCCTGACGGATGGCGGCCTTTGTCACGCCAGCGGCGATACGCCGATCAAATGAGCGTGCGCCCAGAACAGCATGAGCGCGTACAGCGCCAATCCCACGACGATCACGATCGCATCGTTCGCCGCCGATGCCGGCGCGCCTCGCACCGCCCTCACCTTCGTGCGTGACGACACGGATATCAGATCCGCCACCGCCCACAGCAAAAATCCGCCGAACACCAGCACATCGTTCAGGGTTCCGTTGCACAGCAGATGCGACGCCGACCACAGAATCAACGCCCAAAGCATAGGATGCCGAACCAATCGCCGAACGCGTCCCGGAAAATAGGCGGCGATCAGGAACGGGAACACGGGAAGCATCAGAAGAAAGGTCAGATGCTTGAGGCCCATCGGCGGCATGTACAACGCGACGGGTTGCGCTCGCGCCATGCCATAGCCGTAGATCATCGCGATAAAGCTGGCTATCGATATGACGGAATACAGTCCTTTCCACGGCCCTTCGCCGAGCCGGTTCACTTGCGCATCGCGCCACGCGGGCGCGACGATGGAGATCGAATGCATCCCGAGGAACACGACGAGACCGGCGACGAAGATGAACATAGGATGGTCCGAAGTACGCCGCTTCAGGTGCCGCCGCGCTTGGCGTGGCGCGCGAGAAAGCGATCCAGTTGCGAGGCGAAAGCCTTGGCGTCGGCTTGCGAGTATGGCGGCGGACCGCCGGTATCGATGCCCGTTGCGCGCAGTTGATCCATCACGTCGCGCATCCGCAGGCGCTCGCGAATGTTCTCGCGATCGAACCAGCCGCCACGCGGATCGAGCACATGCGCGCCCTTTTCGATTGCGGCAGCGGCGAGCGGAATATCCGCGCTGATCACCAGATCGCCCGCGTTAGCCATCTCGACGACGCGCTGATCGGCGACATCGAAACCAGCCGGCACCTGAATCGCCTTGATGAACGGCGACGGCGGCGTGCACAGATACTGATTGGCCACCAACGTGACGCAGACTTCGACGCGGCGCGAAACAGCATTTCCTTGACCACGACCGGACAGGCGTCGGCATCGACGAGCACTTGCATCGCGGAGTTCCGGTTAAGAGATGTTGAGTATGGTACTGCGGGAAATGCGCGCGCAAACAAAAACGGCCACCGCGCCGAAGCCCGATGACCGTCCCGTTACCGCGCCCTGAAAGAGCTTATTCCTTATCGCCCTTCAGTTGCGGCAAGGCCGACGACTCGCCCAGCGTCAGCAAACCGACTTGCGAATAGATGCGCAGCTTGTCGCGCGTATCGGTGATGTCGAGATTGCGCATCGTCAACTGGCCGATACGATCCTTCGGCGAGAACGTCGACGCGACCTTCTCCATCGACAGACGCTCCGGCTGATACGTCAGATTCGGCGACTTCGTGCTGACGATCGAATAGTCGTTGCCGCGACGCAGCTCGACCGTGACTTCGCCGGTGATCGCGCGCGCGACCCAGCGTTGCGCGGTTTCGCGCAGCATGATCGCTTGCGGATCGAACCAGCGGCCCTGATACAGCAGGCGGCCGAGACGTCGACCGTTCTCGCGATACTGCTCGATCGTGTCTTCGTTATGAATGCCGGTGACGAGACGTTCATACGCGATATACAGCAGCGCCAGACCCGGCGCTTCATAAATACCGCGGCTTTTCGCCTCGATGATGCGGTTCTCGATCTGATCGCTCATGCCGAGCCCGTGACGTCCGCCGATGCGATTCGCCTCGAGCAGCAATTCCACCGCGTTCGGGAAGGTCTGACCGTTCAGCGCGACCGGCTGGCCTTCTTCGAAGCGAATCGTCACTTCCTCGCGATCCACCTTCACGTCGTCGCGCCAGAACGCCACGCCCATGATCGGATTCACGATGCGGATGCCGCTTTCGAGGCTTTCGAGATCCTTGGCTTCGTGCGTCGCGCCGAGCAGGTTCGAATCGGTCGAATAGGCCTTTTCCGCCGACATCTTGTAGGCGAAGCCCGACTGGCGCATGAACTCCGACATTTCCGAGCGGCCGCCCAGTTCGTCGATGAACTGCTGATCGAGCCACGGCTTGTAGATCTTGAGATCCGGATTGACGAGCAGGCCGTAGCGGTAGAAACGCTCGATGTCGTTGCCCTTGTACGTGCTGCCGTCGCCCCAGATGTTGACGCCGTCTTCCTTCATCGCGGCGACGAGCATCGTACCCGTCACGGCGCGGCCGTGCGGCGTCGTGTTGAAGTAGGTGATGCCGGCGGTCGAAACGTGGAACGCGCCGGCCTGCAAGGCCGCGATGCCTTCCGCGACGAGTTGCGTGCGGCAGTCGATCAGGCGCGCGCCCGCTGCGCCGTATTCGATCGCGCGACGCGGGATCGAATCGTAATCGTCCTCGTCGGGCTGGCCCAGATTGGCCGTGTACGCGTACGGCACCGCGCCCTTCTGCTTCATCCAGTGGAGGGCGGCGCTGGTGTCGAGACCGCCAGAAAACGCGATTCCGACCTTTTGGCCGATCGGGAGACCTTCGAGAATTGTGCTCATGAGCAATACCGTCAAATCGACATAGGGAAAACGTGGTCCGGCTGTCGAGTATCAGCCAAGCCCCGCCAGATGACAAGTTTGGCCAGAATCGCGCCAAAAGCGGCTCGGAGAGGAAAAGAAACGCTCGATGTGCCCGAAGCGCAAACGAGGAAGGGATGCGTGTCTGCGTCGGCCGTGCCGGCAAAACCGGCGAGGACGACGAGCGAGCAAGGAAAGCCGCTACAGATCCAGCAGAAATACGTGGTGCCCAGGGCGGGACTCGAACCCGCACGCCGTTAAGCGCTACCCCCTCAAGATAGTGCGTCTACCAATTCCGCCACCTGGGCAAGGGGGCCGCCATTGTATCGGCTAATCCCGGGAAATTGAAGGGGCGCGGGCCTCGGCGGGCGTTCGGCACGGTCGTGCGCCGCGACGCTGGTTTGAGAATAAGCGGTTCCGCGCACGGACATGGGTTTTCGGCGCCCGCAACATTCGTACCCTGCGCCCGGCATCGGCATCGGCATGGCTAAAATTAGCGCGCGATCAAGACGCGTTCGCGGCCTTTTGCCTGAGGAAAAGCCCACGATGACAGCGGGCCTGCGTGCATCGCAAAAGCATCGAACGAAGACGACACCCCATGAAACCGGGAAAGAACAGATTCCGCACCCGCCGCAGCCGACGCTTCGTGTTCGTCGCGCTGGCCGTCCTGCTGAGCGCCGCGCTGGCGATCGGCGGATCGCTGGCGCTGCGGCACGACGACGGCGCGAAGCCCGAAAACCCGCTGCCGTCGACCAGCGTCGCCTACGAAATGCGTCATGACGCCACGCTCTGGGCGCACACAGAGAAAGACGCGTCGCACATGCTCGAGGATATCCACGAGAAGCACGTCGCGGCGATCGGCGTGGCGCTGGACGCGTTTCTCGTGTCGACGAAAGACGGCAAGCGCTACTTCGTCACAGATCGCTACGCGACCTTTTCGCAATCGCTGCTGCTGAATCCGGCCAAGGGCGAGCCCGCGCCGGATTATCAACTCGTATGGCTGCCGAACGCGTCGGTCGGCGCGCAGGCGGGGCTCGCGCCGCTGCTCGCCACGCTGCGCGATTCGGCCAGCATGCTGGTGTCGCTCCTGATGCTCGGCGTCATGTTCTGGTTCGTGCGCCGCGAAATGAAGGGCGATTTCACCCTGCTCTCCGATCCGCCCGACGTCTCGTTCGACGACGTGATCGGCGCCGGCGAAGCGAAAGCGGCGCTCGAAGACATCAAGGCGTACTTGCGCGATCCGAAATCGTTCACGCGGATGGGCATTCGTCCGCCGTGCGGCGTGCTGATGACCGGCGGTCCCGGCGTCGGCAAGACGCGGCTCGCGCAGGCGCTGGCGGGCGAATGCGGCGCGCAGTTCATCGCCATCACCGGCAGCTTTTTCAGCGCGAAGTATTACGGCGTGGGCATCCAGAAGGTCAAGCATCTGTTCCGGATGGCGCGCAAGCGCGGGCCGGTCGTGATCTTTATCGACGAAGCCGACGGGCTCGACGCGCGTACGAACGGCGCGGCCGGTTCTGCCGATGCCGAAAGCAACCGCATCATCAATCAGCTGCTCGCGGAGATAGACGGCTTCGAGAAGAACGAAGGCGTGATCCTGGTCGCCGCGACCAATTTCCCCGACAACCTCGACGAGGCGCTGCGCCGGCCGGGACGCTTCGACCGCATCGTGCAGGTGCGTCTGCCGGACGTCGCGGATCGCGTGAAGATTTTCGAGTACTACCTCGGCAAGCTGCCGTCGCGCGCCGCCGATATCGACTGCGATCAGCTCGCGCGTCTGACGGTCGGGCTGTCGCCGGCGTCGCTGTCGATGATCGTCAATCAGGCGGGACTGATCGCGCGCAAACAGGGCGCGAGCGTCGTCGGCGCGGATCATCTACGCGAGGCGATAAAGGTCGTGCGGATCGGCGACAAGAGCGGCATGGAGCAGGCGCTCGATCCCGACGAAGTGCGGCGCGTCGGCGTGCACGAAGCCGGTCACGGCATCGTCGCGGCGCTCCTGGGCGCGGGCGTGCTCGAAGAACTGACGATTCTGCCGCGCGGCGGCGCGCTGGGCATGGCGCTCATCACCAAGCCGCAGGACAAGCATCTGTACCGACGCAGCGAGCTGGAAAAGGAACTGATGGTGCTGCTCGGCGGCCGCAACGCGGAACTGCTGATGTTCGGCGAGGCATCGAGCGGCGCGGCGCAGGATTTGCAGGAAGCGTCGCGGATCGGGCTGGAGATGGTGTCGCGTTTGGGCTTCGGCAGCGGCGGCAGCCTGTTCAGCCTCGCCGCGCTCCCGCGCGATGCGGCAAGCCTGCAACTCGACGGCGCGATCGAACAGGCGGACATGCTGCTTCGGGAGATGAACGAACGCTGCTTCGAGCTGCTGAAGCGCAATGAAAGCATCCTGCGCGAAGTGACCACGGAGTTGTCGAAGTCGGAGACGATTCCCGGCTCCTACGTCTACGATCTGATCGAAAAACACGCCGCAGCGCAGCCGATCGTCTAGCGTTTCTTTTTCGCCGTAACGGCACTCGACGCAACAGCATCGTCCGCGCATTCCAGCAGGCCGCGAATCAGCCGCCAGCGCGGCGAGGCGCGTTGCCACACCACGCCGAAACGCCGCGCCTCGGTCGGCACCGGCAAAGGCAGCCGCGCGACCGACAGCGCCGCCGTCATCGGCGACACGATATCCGGCACCAGCGACACACCCAGCCCGCGATCCACCATCATCGCGATCGCCATCAGCGCGTTCAGCTCGAACAACTCGTGCGGAACGATCCGTGCTGCCCGCAAATACTGATCGGCCTGTTTGCCGCCACCGAGCGAGCGGTCGTAGCGAATGAACGGTTCGCGCCGCAGCAATTCGTGCGGATCGGCCTTCGCGAGCCGCGCGGGCGCGAGCACGACGAGCGGTTCCTCGCGCAGCAGATGCCAATCGTAAGCCTTCGGCAAGGCGAACGGCGGATGCAGGCAAATGGCGGCATCGAGATCGCCGCGCTGCAAGGTGTCGTACAACTCCATCGACGTGCCCGCGCGAATCAGCACCTTGGCGCGCGGAAAAGCGTGCGCGAAATTCGCGAGCGTATCCGGCAGCAAACTCAAAAGCGCGGTAGTAATGGTGCCGATGCGCAATTCGCCCGCCGCCTCGCCTTCGAGCGCATTGGCTTTCAGATCGGCGAAATCGGCGACCAGACCGCGCGCGCGTTCGATCACGCGATGCCCCGCCTCGGTCGGAATCACCGTGCGGCCCGCGCGCACGAACAGCGTGACGCCGAGTTCGCGCTCCAGTGCCTGCATTTGCTGGGCGATGGCGGCGGGCGTCACGCCGACGCGACGCGCGGCTTCGGCCATCGAGCCGGTGTCGACGACGAGCAGCAGATTGCCGAGAAAGGCGACGTCCATCGATAGATTCGCTTTGGTTTAAAGATAGGACCGGATAGTTTATCTAAAACGTGGCCGTCCGTAGACTGGCCGCAATATCTAAAAATGAAGGGAGACGCATGAGAAGCAAGCTCTTCGTCCCGGCCTCGCGCCCGGAACTCTTCGCCAAGGCGCTCGCCAGCGCCGCCGACGCACTTTCGTTCGATCTGGAAGACGCGGTCGCTCCCGAGCGCAAGCCGCAGGCGCGCGCCGATCTGCGCACGCTGCTCGCGACCGACGACGCGCTCGCCACCGACAAGACGCTGATCGTGCGCGTCAACGCGCTGGACACGCCGCATTTCGCCGCCGATATCGACGCGGTCGCGCGCAACGGCGTATCGCTGATCAATCTGCCGAAACCCGAATCCGCCGATGACGTGCGCGCCGCCGCCGCCGCGCTGGAGGCCACCGAACGCGCCAACGGCGTCACCGCGCCGATCGGCTTGCTGCTGAATGTCGAGACGCCGCGCGCGCTGCGCCTCGCGGCCGAGATGGCGGCGCGCATCCGCGTGTCGCGGGTCTGCAGCTCGGTCTGGGCGATCTGTTCGAGCCGCTCGGCATCGCGCGGCGCGAGACCTTCGCCATTCAGGAAGCGATGTTTTCGCTGCGCATGGCGGCTGGCGAAGCGGGCGTGTTCGCCTACGACACCGCGTTCGCCAACATCAAGGACGCCGATGGCTTTCGCGCCGAAGCGCAGATGGCGCGCGCGTTCGGTTTCATCGGCAAGAGCTGCATTCATCCGAGCCAGATCGCGATCGCCAACGACGTGTTCCGCCCGAGCGATGACGACATCGCGCATGCGGTGCGCGTGGTCGTCGCCGCGCGCGATGCGGACGCTCAAGGCGTCGGCGCCTATGTCGTCGATGGCCGGATGATCGATCCGCCCTTCGTCGAGCGCGCGCGTGCTGGTGCAGGACGCGACGCGGCTCGGGCTGCTGTCGGAAGAGCAGCAGGCCAGCATCGCTAATTAAGGCATCAAAGAGGAAACGCAAGTCATGGAACAGAACGTTGGACGCGGCGGGCCGCTGACCGGCGTGCGCGTGCTCGATCTGAGCGCGTATATCGCGGGACCGTACGGCTGCACGCTGCTCGCAGATCAGGGCGCGGAAGTCATCAAGATCGAACCGCCGACCGGCGACAATCTGCGCAAATATCCGTCGACGCTCGAAGCCGAAAGCCGCGCGTTTCTCGGCGTGAATCGCGGCAAGCGCGGCATCGTGCTCGATCTGAAACAGCGCGAGGCGCTCGACGTGCTGATCTCGCTCGTCAAGGAAGCGGACGTGCTCGTGCACAACTTCCGCCCGAGCGTGCCGGCGCGGCTCGGTATCGCGTATGAACAGTTGCGCGCGATCAATCCGCGTCTGATCTACTGCGCGGTGACGGGTTACGGCGACAGCGGCCCGAACAAGGACAAGGCCGGCTACGACCAGGTTCTCCAGACGATGACCGGCATGTGCACGCTGCAAGGCCCGAAAGACGGCCCGCCGGAAGTGCTGTACGGTTCCGTCGTCGATTACTATGCGGCGGCGCTGGTGTCGTCGAGCGTGGCGTCGGCGCTGTTCGCGCGCGAGAAGAGCGGCGAAGGGCAATATGTCGGCGTATCGCTGCTGCGCAGCGCGCTGACGATGCAATCCGCGCGCATGATCTGGGCCGACAGCGAACCGAAGGACGTTGGCCGCGACATGCGATCGGGCGGCATCACCGGCATTCATCCGACGCGCGAAGGTTATCTGTATCTGTCCGCGAACACGCCGCACTTCTGGAAATCGCTGTGCGAACTCACCGGCTTGCAGGCAATCGCGAACGACGAGCGCTACGACACGGTGCGCAAGCGCGCGATTCATCGCGATGAAATCGTGCCGCAATTGCACGCGGCGCTCGCGCAACGCTCCGCGCTCGAATGGGAAGCGCTGTTCGGCGAAGCGGTGCCGTGTTCGGCGGCGCGCAGCATCGAAGACATGTTCGACGATCCGCAAGTGCTGGCCGAAGACATGGTCGCGCGTTACGAGTATCCGGGCGTGGGCGCGTACCGCGGCTTCAAGCATCCGGTACGCTTCGGCGCGACGCCCTTGCCCGAGCCGTTCGCCGCGCCCGCATTCGGCGAGCACAGCGACGCGCTGCTGCGCGAAGCGGGCCTGAGCGACGAACAGATCGCGGCCCTGCGTGCCCAAGGCGCGGTACTGTAAAAGCCTCGAGCGCCCGATAAGAACAGACCGGAGACAACGCGATGAAGTGCGACTCTCACATCCATATCTATGACCGCGCGTTTCTGAGCGACCCGAACGCGCACGGTTTCGTCGACGGCGCCGATGTCGCCGCGTATCGCAAGATACAGGCGCGCATCGGCACGGAGCGCGTCGTCATCGTCACGCCGCGCTGCTACGGCACCGACAACGCCGTGACGGTCGATGCGATCCGCCAGCTCGGTATCGAGAATGCGCGCGGCGTCGCGGTGCTGCATCCCGACGTCACCGATGCCGAACTCGCCGCGCTGCACGCAGGCGGCATCCGCTTCACGCTGTACACGCCGAAGAACGCGGCGGTCAGCTTCGATATGGTCGAGCCGCTGGCGCATCGCATCGCGCCATTCGGCTGGCATATGCAATTGCATTGGACTGCAGAACAACTCGTCGAGCACGAAGCGATGCTGCGCCGTCTGCCCTGCACGATGGTGTTCGATCATCGCGCGCGTCTGCCGCTGAAAGACGGCATGCAGCACGCGGCGTTCGATATCGTGCGCTCCCTCGCCGATGCAGGCCGCGCGTGGATCAAACTCTCCGGTCCGTATCTCGATTCGGCGGTCGGTCTCGCCGGCCGTTACGCCGATATCGCGCCGATGGCGCGCGCCTGGGTCGATGCCGTGCCCGAGCGTCTGGTGTGGGGCGGCGACTGGCCGCACGTCACCGAAACGCACAAGCCCGACGACGCGATGCTGCTCGATCTGCTGACCGACTGGGCGCCCGACGACGCGACGCGCGAACGCATCCTCGTCACGAATCCCGCCGTGCTGTACGGCTTTTCACTCTAAACGACTCTAAAAACGATAACGACAGGAGACTGCACCATGAAATCCACCACCGCGCCCGATCCGGTGCGCAAGACGCGCTTCACCGAATCGACCATCCGGCTGTTCGAGCGCACCATTCCCGATCCGTTCGTGCTGGCGATCCTGATCACCGCCGTGGTCGCGGTGCTGTCGGCGATCTTCGCGCCGCACGCGACGCTGCCGAAGATGCTGTCCGGCTGGTACAAGGGCTTCTTCGATATCTTCACCTTCGCGTTTCAGATCACGCTCGTGCTGGTGACGGGTCACGCGTTCGCGCATGCGCCGCCGGTGCAGCGCGTGCTGAAGGCGCTGGTCTCGTTCGCGCGCACGCCCGCGCAGGCAGCCGGACTCACCTTCGTGCTGGTCGCGCTGACGTCGTTCTTCAACTGGGGCATGGGGCTGGTCGTCGCGGCGCTGCTGGCGCGCGAAGTCGCCAAGCGCATGCGGGTGGATTTCGCGTGGATCGTCGCGGCGGGCTTTTCCGGCTGGGTCGTGTGGGCGAGCGGCATTTCGAGTTCCATCGCGCTGGCGCAATCGACGCCCGGCAGTTCGATGAACGTCGTGCAGAAGCTCACGGGCACCGTGCTGCCCTTCGGCGAACTGGTGTTCACGCGCTTCAATCTCGTGCCGACCTTCGGGATGATCGTCGCAATGCCCTTCCTGCTCGCGTGGCTCAAGCCGCGCGACGAAGACGCCGTCGTGCTCGACACCGCGAAACATCCCGACGAGCCGGTGCGCAAGCGTCCCGAAGGCAAGCTGTCGTTCGCGCGCAAGATCGAATATTCATGGCTCGGCTCGGCGTTCATCGGCGCGGCGGGCATCGGCTTGATCGTGCTGACGCAGTTTCAGCACATTGCGTTTTCGGGCGTGAATGCGGTGATCTTCGTGATGTTTATCGCCGGCGTGGTCCTGCACGGCTATCCGCTCGCCTATGCGGACGCCATCAAGAACGCCGCCAAGCAAACCGGTTCGATGATGCTCCAATACCCGTTCTACGGCGGCATCATGGGCATGATGGACGCGACCGGCCTGCCCGATGTGATCTCGCACTTCTTCATCGCGATCTCGAACGCGCACACGCTGCCGTTCTGGAGCTACGTGTGTTCGCTGATCGTCACGTTCTTCATTCCGAGCGGCGGCGGCCACTGGGCGGTGCAAGGTCCGTTCGTGGTGCCCGCGGCGGTCGCGCTGCACGCCTCGGTTCCCGCCACGACGATGGCCGTCGCGATGGGCGAGCAGGTCTCGAACATGATGCAGCCGTTCTGGGCCGCGCCGGTCGTCGCGATGGCGGGCGTCGGCGTGCAGCGCGTGCTCAGCTTCACGGTGATGACATTCGCGCTCGGCCTCGTCGTCTATGGTGCAGCGCTGCTGATTTTCGTATGAACGGAGACGAATCGATGAAGTCCGCGACGCAACCGGTGCAGCACGACGCGCAAGGCCTGAAAGAGCGCTGGTGGCGCGTGTTCGACGTGCGCATCGGCGCGATGCCGCTGCCCGTCTATGTGCTGCTGATCGCCGTGCTCGCCGCGATGACGCTGCACGGCAAGCTCGCCGCCGATCTGCCGACGGGCATCGCGCTGGTCGCGGTCGGCGGTTTCACGTGCGCCGAACTCGCCAAGCGCATTCCGTGGATTCGCCATATCGGCGCGACCTCGATCTTCGGGGCTTTCATCCCGTCGATGCTGGTCTACTACAAGATCATGCCCGAGCCGATCACCAAGGCCGTGACGACCTTCACGAAGCAGTCGAACTTCCTGTATCTGTTTATCGCGGCGATCATCGTCGGCAGCGTGCTGAGCATGGACCGGCAGACGCTGGTGAAGGGCTTCGTGTGCATCTTCATTCCGGTCGCGGCGGGATCGGTCGCGGCCGCGTGCGTCGGCACCGCTGTCGGCACGGCGCTCGGGCTGGATCTGAAGCACGCGTTGTTCATGGTCGTGGTGCCGATCATGGCGGGCGGCGTCGGCGAAGGCGCGTTGCCGCTGTCGGCGGGCTATGCGCAAATTCTCGGCGTCGAGCAAGGGCCGCTGTTCGCGCAGGCGCTGTCGGCGGTGATGCTCGGCAATATCGCAGCGATCTGCTGCGCCGGTCTGCTGAGCTATCTCGGCTCGCGTCGTCCGAATCTGACCGGCAACGGGCGTCTCACCATCGACGATACGCACGACGAGATCGCGGATACGAAAGGCCCGTCGTTCGAATTCGACGTGAGCTCGGTGGCGGCCGCGAGCGCGACGGCGATCGCGTTCTATCTGGTCGGCGTGCTGAGTCATCAATATTTCGACTGGCCCGCGCCGGTCGTGATGCTCGTGCTGGTGGTGGCGGCGCAGTTCTTCGCGCTGGTCTCGCCGCGCGTGCGAGGCGGCGCGCGCTTCATGTACGGCTTCTTCTCGACCGCCGTCACCTATCCGCTGATGTTCGCCATCTCGGTCGCGATGACGCCGTGGGGCGAAATCGTCGCGGCGTTCCATTGGGTGAATATCGTGACGGCCGTGTCGACGGTGCTGACGCTGATCGGCACCGGCTTCGTGGTCGCGCGCTGGACGGGCATGTATCCGGTCGAAGCGGCCATCGTTAACGCGACGCACAGCGGCCTCGGCGGAACCGGCGATGTGGCCATTCTCACGGCCGCGAATCGCATGGAGCTGATGCCGTTCGCGCAGATCGCGACGCGTATCGGCGGCGCGATTACGGTGATGATTGCGCTGGCGGCGTTTGCCTATCTGCGCTGATCGACGCGATCAGCAGTTCTTCCGCGTTCGCTGGCGGACGCAAACCATTGGCGCGATCCGCGAAGTAACGCGCGGTGAGTTCATCGGCGCTGACGTGATGTGCGGTGGCGAAACCGGCGTCGAGCGCCATCGCGCGAATCTCGTCCGGCATGAAAAAGCTGATGAACGGCGTGCCGCTCGCCCGCGCGCCCTTCTCGGCCATCTCCAGACCGGGCCGTACGTCGGGCGCGGCCATATCGATCGGCAACAGGAAAGTCATCGCCAGCGTCGAGCCGAGCGCGAGCGACGCGACTTCGCGCATCGCCGCGAGATTCGCCTCGCGCGTCAGATACATGCTGACGCCCGTCGATACGACGACCGCCGGTTGGCTCGCATCGAAACCGTGCTGCACGAGCGTGTCGCGCCAGCGCTCGCCTGCCTCGAAATCGACCGGCACGAAACGCAGCCGGTCCGGCACGCCGAATCCCGCTTCGATCAGACGCTCGCGCTTCCAGGCCTGCGGCGCGGGCTGATCGACTTCGAAGATCGTCAGCCGCGGCGCGATATCCGCGCGACGCTGCGCGAAGCTGTCGAGCCCCGCGCCGAGGATCACGTACTGCGCGAGTCCGCGCGCCGCCTGCCCGATCACGAGATCCTCGATAAAGCGCGCCCGCGCGACGATCGACGCGCGAAACGGCCGCGTGAAGTCCGGGTCCATGTCGCCGCGCGCGCGCCAGCCATCGCCGGGCGCGAGCAGTTGCAGGCCGATGCGGTCGTCCAACACATGCGGCGGCGCGTCGATTTCGGCGTGCAGCGCGCGCCACAGGGCGACGCGGGCGGCAGTTGGTTCGGGGGCGAGATTCATGCGCGACGCTCCGGGTCCAAGTCCGGCGATTATCGCCGAGCGCGGCTTTCGGCAAGTTTGTCCGACGCCGCAGCACAAAATGCTGTCCGCCCGCGCAAAACGCGGCAATTGCGCTTTTCCGTGCTTTATTTGCCAATGCGGACGATGCGCCTCTCCCGATAGTATGGAACGTCCAACCGTCCATTCCGCGCAAAGAGAGAACCGCTCATGTCGATCCAGTCGCTCATCGAATCCGACCGTCAGCATCTGATTCACCCCGTCATCAACTATCGCGCGCACGAGGCGCGTGGCGTCACCGTGCTGGATTCCGCGCACGGCGTCTATCTGCGCGATATCGAAGGCCGAGAGTTGCTCGACGCCTTCTCCGGCCTCTGGTGCGTGAACACCGGCTACGGTCACGCGAGCATTGTCGAGGTCGCGGCGAAGCAGATGGCCAAGCTCCCCTACGCGACCGGCTATTTCCACTTCGGCTCGGAACCCGCCATCGAACTCGCGGCGAAGCTGGTCGAACTCGCGCCCAAGTCGCTGCAACACGTCTATTTCACGCTCGGCGGATCGGATGCGGTCGATTCCGCGCTGCGCTTCATCACGCATTACTACAACGCCACGGGCCGTCCGGCGAAGAAGCATTTCATCGCGCTGCAACGCGGTTATCACGGCTCGTCGTCGATCGGCGCGGGGATGACGGCGCTGCCCGCGTTCCATCGCAACTTCGATCTGCCGCTGCGCACGCAACATCACATTCCGTCGCCGTATGCGTATCGCAACGATTTCGCCGATGACGCCGCGCTGATCGCCGCGTCCGTCGCCGCGCTCGAAGCGAAGGTCGCCGAACTCGGCGCGGACAATGTGGCCGCCTTCTTCTGCGAGCCGATTCAGGGCTCGGGCGGCGTGATCGTGCCGCCGGCAGGCTGGCTGAAAGCGATGCGCGAAGCCTGCCGCAAGCTCGACATCCTGTTCGTCGCCGACGAAGTGATCACCGGCTTCGGCCGCACCGGCCCGCTGTTCGCATGCGAAGGCGAAGGCGTCGAGCCGGATCTGATGACGGTCGCCAAGGGCCTCACCGCCGGTTACGCGCCGATGGGCGCGGTGCTGATGTCCGACAAGGTGTATCAGGGCATCGCGGACGGCGACGCGAGCGCGCCGGTCGGTCACGGCTACACGTATTCGGCGCATCCGGTGAGCGCGGCGATCGGTCTGGAAGTAATGCGTCTCTATCACGAAGGCGGGCTGCTCGCGAACGGTCAGGCGCGCGCGCCGCAATTCGCGCAAGGGCTGGACGCGCTGCTCGCGCATCCGCTGGTCGGCGATTCGCGGCATCGCGGATTGCTGGGCGCGCTCGAACTCGTGTCGGACAAGGACAGCAAGCGCGGCTTTGATGCATCGCTCAAGCTGCCGGACCGGATTGCCTCGGCGGCCTATAAGAACGGACTCGTGTTCCGCGCGTTCGGCAACAACATCCTCGGCTTCGCGCCGGCGCTGTGCTACACGGAAAGCGAATTCGAACTGATGTTCGAGCGCCTGACCAAAACGCTCGACGACGTGCTCGCCGACGCCGACGTGCGCGCGGCGCTCAAGCCCGCCGGCACGGCCAAGCCGCGCGCGGCTGCGTGATACCATCGGGCGACTGCCGACATGCGATACCCGACCTTCCGCGATGAGCAACGACGTCAAGCTGGACCGAATCGATCTGCGTATTCTCACGCAGTTGCAGAAGCGCGGACGCATCACCAATGTCGAGCTCGCGGAAGCCGTCGGACTGTCGCCCAGTCCTTGCCTGATTCGCGTGAAACGGCTGGAGAAGGCCGGGTATATCGTCGGCTACGGCGCGCAGATTCAACTGGAGAAGCTCGGCGACGTGCAGGTGGTTTTCACCGAGATCACGCTCGCCGATCATCGCCGCGAGGATTTCGTGCGCTTCGTCGATGCGGTCAGACATGTCGACGAGATCGTCGAATGCCATCTGGCGAGCGGCGGATACGACTATCTGCTCAAGTTCGTCACCCGCAGCGTCAGTCATTACCAGAACATCATCGAAGGACTGCTCGAGCGCAATATCGGCATCGAGAAGTACTTCAGCTACGTGATCATCAAGACGGCGTTCGTGAAGTCGGGTTATCCGCTCGAAACGCTGTTCTCGCAACATCATCATTGAGGCGTGTGCCTCGCCCCTTTTCCCTCGTTCGCGTCACGCCTTCGCGCGTGATGTCATCGCACGTCAGTACACGGAGACCATCATGACTCAACGCTTCACGCTGGAAGATCTGATCAAGGCCGATAACTTCATCGACGGCAAATGGATGCCCGCCGCCAGCGGCAAACGCTTCGCCGTCACCGATCCGGCGACGGGCAAGGTGATCGTGCAAGTGGCCGACAGCGGCGCCGCCACCGATGCCGCCGCGCGCGCGTTTCCCGCCTGGCGCGACACGCTGCCGAAGGATCGCGCGGCGGTGCTGCATCGCTGGCACGCGCTGATGATCGAAAACGCCGATGTGCTCGGCCGCCTGATCTCGCTGGAACAAGGCAAGCCGTTCGCCGAAGGCAAAGGCGAAGTGATGTACGGCGCATCGTACGTGGCCTGGTTCGCGGACGAAGCCACGCGCATCTATGGCGACATCATTCCGCAGCAGGCGCGCGGCAAGCGCATGAGCACAATCAAGGAGCCGGTGGGCATCGTCGCGGCGATCACGCCGTGGAATTTCCCGCTCGCGATGATCGCGCGCAAGATCGCGCCGGCGCTCGCGGCCGGTTGCACGGTGGTCGGCAAGCCCGCCGAAGACACGCCGCTGACGGCGCTCGCGCTGGTGATGCTCGCGCACGAAGCGGGCGTGCCGGCGGGCGCGCTGAACCTGATCAGCGCATCGCGCGAGAACGCCGTGGAAGCCGTCAAGGACTGGCTCGACGACGGCCGCGTGCGCAAGATCACCTTCACCGGTTCGACGCCGGTCGGCAAGTATCTCGCGCGCGAATCGGCGGCGACGCTCAAGAAGCTGTCGCTCGAACTGGGCGGCAACGCGCCGTTCATCGTCTTCGACGACGCCGATCTCGATGCCGCCGTCGCCGGTCTGATGGCCGCGAAATTCCGCAACGGCGGACAAACCTGCGTGTGCCCGAATCGCGTGTACGTGCAGTCTTCCGTGTACGAGAAGTTCGGCGATCTGCTGGCCAAACGCGTCGGCGCGCTGAAGGTCGCCGCCGCCACCGACCCGGACGCGCAGATCGGCCCGATGATCAACACGCGCGCCGTCGAGAAGATCGCCCGCCATGTGGACGACGCCATCGAACGCGGCGCGCGCGCTGACCGGCGGCAAGCGTCTGAGCGAACGGGGCGAGAACTGGTACGCGCCGACCGTGCTCGCCGATGCGACGCCCGACATGCAGTTGAGCTGCGAGGAAACCTTCGGCCCGGTCGTGCCGCTGTTCCGCTTCGACGACGAAGCCGAAGCGATCCGCGCCGCCAACGACACGCCGTTCGGCCTCGCGTCGTACTTTTATAGCCAGGACGTGCGACGTATCGATCGCGTGTCGCGGGCGCTGGAGGCGGGCATCGTCGGCATCAACGAAGGCGCGATTTCGAGCGAAGCCGCGCCCTTCGGCGGCGTGAAGGAATCGGGCTACGGCCGCGAAGGTTCCAAGTACGGTCTGGACGATTATCTGTCGATCAAATATCTCTGCCAGGGCGGTCTGGAGTAAACCCGCACCCGACGCCGGAGCGTCCGTGACCTGTGCGCTGACATAACCTCAGGTCATGGACACTCCAACAATTCCGGCGTTGCTCCGCTCTATTTGACTCAATATATTTTTATCACCCCTGCACCGTTTCCGTCCGGTCGTTTCGGGCGGGGACGCGTGTCATGTCAAGACGTCCATCGCTTCAACCTTGTTCGAGGATACGCCGTGATGAATATTGCAAGGTCGCGCAGTTCGCGCTTCGCTTTACGCCCGCTGGTCATGACTTTATTGCTGGGCATCGCGGGCACGTCGCCCGCATTCGCCGCCGGCAAGATCACCTTCGTGTCGCAAGGCGGCGCCTATCAGGAAGCGCAGACCAAGGCGATTCTCGATCCGGCCGCGAAGCAACTCGGCATCACCGTGAATCAGGACAGCATTCCCGATGCATGGCCGCAGATCAAGGCGCAAGCCGCGACCGGCAAGCCGATCTGGGACGTGGTCGATACGCCGACCTCGAACTGTCTGCGCGGCGGCCGCGAAGGCCTGCTGGAAAAGCTCGATTTCTCGAAGATCCCGAACGCCGCCGCGATGCCGGAGAAATACCGCACGCCGTATTCCGCCGCGTACGAGTTCTATTCGACCGTCATCGGCTACAACAAGAAGAACTTGAAGAAGGTGCCGCAAAGCTGGAAGGATTTCTGGGACGTGAAGAACTTCCCCGGCACGCGCGCGCTGCGCAACGATCCGATGACCGTGCTCGAAGCCGCCCTGCTCGCCGACGGCGTGCCGCGCGACAAGCTCTATCCGCTGGATGTGGATCGCGCGTTCAAGAAGCTCGATCAGATCAAACCGGACATCACCGTTTGGTGGACCTCGGGCGGCCAGTCGGCGCAATTGTTGCATGACGGCGAAGTCGACATGACGATGATCTGGAACGGCCGCGCCAGCGCCATGATGAAGGACGATCCGGACGTTGGCTTCACCTTCAACGACGGCATTCTGCAAAACACGCAGCTTTGCGTGCTGAAGAACGCGCCGAATCTGAACGACGCAATGCGCTTCCTGAACGCCGCGTTCTCGCCGGAATTGCAGGCGAATCTGCCGCAGTTTATCGATTACGGTCCGGGCAATCCGGCCGCGTTCAAGACGGGCAAAATCAGCGACAAGCGCGCCGCCAAACTGCCGAGCTCGCCCGCGAATGCCGCGAAGCAAGCGCTGATGCAGGAAGACTGGTGGGCATCGGACGCCGGCATTCAGGCCAAGGCGCGCTGGCTCAAGTTCATGCAGCAATAAACGCTTTATCTCCTCTGATTTCCCCGCGCGCCGCTTCAGGTGCGCGGGTTTCCTTCGTACAACGTGATCGACTATCTGATTCTGGGCGGCGGCTCGGCCGGCTGCGTGCTGGCCGCGCGTTTATCCGAAGACGACAACGCGAGCGTCTGCCTCGTCGAAGCGGGCCGCAACATCTCCGCCCACGCGATGCCCGATGCCGTGCGCAGCCGCTATCCCGGCCGCGCGTATCTGGACACCCGCAATATCTGGCAAACGTTGAAGTCGCGCATGAGCGCGCGCGGCGCGATCCGCCGATACGAACAGGCGCGCATTCTCGGCGGCGGCTCGGCGATCAACGCGCTGATGGCCAATCGCGGCGCGCCCGCCGATTACGACGAATGGGACACGCTCGGCGCGGCCGGATGGAACTTGGCGTCGTGCCTGCCGTATTTCCGCAAGCTCGAAAACGACTGCGATTTCAGCGACGATCGTCACGGCAACGATGGACCGCTGCGCGTCGAGCGCACCCAATGGCCGCGCATTTCGCCGTTCGTGCGCGCGGTACTGAAGACGCTCGGCGAAAACGGTTACGCCTTGCGCGACGATCAGAACGGGCCGTGGGAAGACGGCACCTTCATCGGATCGATTGCGAAGAGCGACAAGGGCGAGCGCATTCCGACGTCCGTCTGCTACCTCGACGACACCGTTCGCGCGCGCCGCAATCTGTCGATCCGCACGGATGCGCTCGTCGAACGCGTGCTGTTCGACGGCACGCGTGAGGACGTGCTGGCGCGGCGCGTGATCGTGAGCGCGGGCGCGATTCATAGTCCCGCGCTGCTGATGCGCAGCGGCATCGGCCCGGCGGACGCGTTGACGAAGCTCGGCATCGACGTGATCGCGGATCGCGCGGGCGTCGGCGGCAATCTGATGGAGCATCCGTCGATCGCGGTGTCCGCGTTTTTGCCGCGCGAGGCGCGCACGCCGTTTCCCGACGAGCATCACGAACAGGCGATCGTGCGCTTTTCCTCCGGCCTGCCCGATACCGTTCCCGGCGACATGCACGGCGCGATTCTGTCGCGCTCGGGATGGCATTCGGTCGGTTATCGGCTGGGCACGATCTTCTTTTGGGTCAACAAGTCGTATTCGCGCGGGCGCGTGACGTTGACATCATCGAATGCCGCCGATGAACCGAAGGTCGAGTTCTCGATGCTCTCCGATAAACGCGATCTCGAACGCCTGAAGCTCGCGTTGCGCTTCGGCGCGCGGACGCTGGCGTCGTCGTCGATGCAGGGGCATTGCGATGTAATCTTTCCGTCGAGCTATTCGCCGCGCGTCGCGGCGGTCGCGGTGCCGGGCACATGGAACGCGATGCAGCGCGGCGCGTTGAGCGGCCTGCTCGATGTGGCCGGACCGTTGCGCGGCGCGTTGATCAAGGGCGTCGTGACGCAAGGCGTGAGCATCGACGAACTGCTCGCCGACGATGCCGCGATGACCGAATTCGTCACGCGCAATGTCGGCGGGACGTGGCATCCGTCGGGCACATGCAAAATGGGCGCGGCGAACGATCCGCTCGCCGTCACCGATGCGCATGGCGCGGTCTATGGCGTGGAAGGATTGCACGTCTGCGATGCATCGCTGATGCCGTCGATTCCGTGCGCCAACACCAACGTGCCGACGATCATGATCGCGGAGCGCATCGCGGACGCGCTCCGCGGCACGGCGAATTAATCGCCGTAGCCGACGATCCCCTTCACTTCCGGAAACGCCTCCAGCCCCCATTCGGCATACTCGCGTCCGTTGCCGGATTGCTTGTATTCGCCGAACGGCGAGCCCGGATCCCACGCCGGATAGTTCACGTAGACGCTGCCCGCGCGCATGCGCATGCGCATCGCGACGCGGCGCGCGCGTGCCTGATCCGCCGATTGCACGTATGCGGCGAGACCGAACGGCGTATCGTTGGCGATCGCGATGGCTTCCTCTTCGTCGCGATACGGCATGATGGCGAGCACCGGCCCGAAGATTTCCTCGCGCGCGATGGTCATCGACGGCACGACGTTGGCGAACACGGTCGGCTTCACGTAATAACCGCGATCGAGTCCTTCCGGCCGGCCGACGCCGCCGGCGACCACCGTCGCGCCCTCTTCGATGCCGACGCCAATCAAGCGCTGCACGCGGTCGAACTGAACCTCGCTGACCACCGGCCCCATCGTCGTCGTGTCCGACGATTCCGCCGGTCCCACGCGCAGCGCGCTGGCCGCCCGTGCGGCGATCCGTATCGCTTCGTCGTGACGCGATGCGGGCACTAGCATGCGCGTCGGCGCATTGCACGATTGCCCGCTATTGCCGAAGCACGAATTCACGCCCGCCGTGACGGCGGCTTCGAAATCCACATCGTCGAGCAGGATGTTCGCGGACTTGCCGCCCAATTCCTGATGCACGCGCTTGACCGTCGGCGCCGCGAGCCGCGCGATCTCGATGCCCGCGCGCGTCGAGCCGGTAAACGACACCATATCGACATCGGGATGCGCCGCGAGCGCCGCGCCGACCGTCGGGCCATCGCCGTTGACGAGATTGAACACGCCTTTCGGCACGCCCGCCGCGTCGAGCATCTCGGCGAACAGCACGGCGTTCATCGGCGATACTTCGGCTCGGCTTGAGCACGATCGTGCAGCCCGCCGCGAGCGCGGGCGCGACCTTGCAGACGATCTGATTGATCGGCCAGTTCCACGGCGTGATCAACGCGCACACGCCGACGGCTTCGTGATTGACGAGCGTCGAGCCGCGCTTGCGCTGCCACGGAAAATCGCCCGCGGTACGGATCGTCTCTTCGAGATGACGCTTGCCGAGCGCCGCCTGCCACGCGTGCGAAAGCTTGGTCGGCGCGCCGATCTCGCGCGTGATGACATCGGCCATCTCGTCGTAACGCGCCATATACGCATCGAGGATGCGTTCGAGCAACGCGATGCGCGCATCGATCGAGATCTGCGAAAACGATTCGAACGCACGGCGCGCAGCAGCAACCGCGCGATCCGCATCGTGCGAATCGCCGAGCGCGACTTCGCCGATCGCCTCTTCCGTGCACGGATCGATCACGGGCAAGCGCTTGCTGCCGGACGGCTCGATCCATTCGCCGTCGATATAGAACTGCTGGAGATGTCGCATGGCGTGTGTTTAAGCTTGGATGGCGGAGCGTCGGCGGCTGACGACGACGAACATCACGAGGCACAAGGTCAGCGCGGTCAGCATCGTGCTGATGGCCGCGATGGTCGGATCGATCTCGTCGCGCAGCGTGACGAACATGCGGCGCGTGAGCGTCTGATTGTTGCCGCCCGAGACGAACAGCGCGACGACGGTTTCATCGAGCGCCTGAATGAACACGAAGACCATCGCGGAAATCACGCTCGCCTTGATCTGCGGCAGCGTCACGGTCATGAAGGCGCGAAAGCGGTTCATGCCGAGACTGCGCGCGACCATTTCCTGCGTGCGGTCGAAGGTGCGCAAATCCGCGCCCACCGAGATCAGCACGTATGGCAGGCCGAGCATCGTATCCGCGACGATCAAACCGGTCAGCGTGTTCACGTAACCCGCTTGCGTGAACACGAAGAACACGCCGACCGCGACGATGATGATCGGCAGCATCAGGAGCGTGCGCAGATAGCGCATCGACCAGTGCGAGCAGTATTGAATGCCGTACGCGGCCATGATGCCGAGCGGCGTCGCGATCAACGCCGCGCAGGACGATGCCGCGAAAGTCGTTTTAGCGGCATCGATCCAGGCGGGATTGTCGAAGAACGCGTGATACCAGCAGCGCAGCGAATAAGCCGGCGGCGGAAAGGTCAGAAAGCGCGCATCGGAGAACGACAAGGGCACGACGATGATCACGGGAATCATCAGAAACGCGAGGATCAGCGTGACCGATACGCCCAGCGTCACGCGGCCGAACGAGAGTTGGTTCATTTCGCCCCCAAGGTCTTTTCGAGCGGAATCACGCGGCTCACGGCGTAGAAATCAGTTCCGGCGTGATGTAGAAGCCCAGACACAGCACGAACACGAGCGTGACGCCGGCGAGCACGCCGCTCATCGACAGCGGCAGAAACACGCGCAAGAACACATGCACGGGCGATCCGCCGAGGCTCGCGCCCGCTTGCGACAGGTTCTGCGGAATCTTCTGCATCGCGGAGTACAGCGGCAGCACCATGAATGGTAGCAGAATATGCACCATCGCGATGATCGTGCCGAACTGGTTATACGACAGCTGCAAGGGCCGGTCGATCAAACCCATGCCCAACAGCGCCTTGTTGATGAGACCCGTCCGCTGCAACAGCACGAGCCATGCGTAAGTCCGTACGAGCACTCTGGTCCAGAACGGCAGAATCACCATGCCGAGCACCAGCGCACTCCAGCGCGGCGATATCGACGCGGCGAAATACGCCACCGGATAGCCGAGCAGCAAGGTGATCGCCGTCACGATGATCGACAGCTTGAAGGTCAGAAGAAACGTGTCGAGATAAGCGCCGGTAAAAACGCGCTTGTAGTTGGCAAGCGTGAAGCCGCCGTCGTGATAGATCGACTCCCACGAAAGCCACGCGAGCGGCACGACCAGCAGCACGATTACCACGAAGAGCGCGGGCGCCATCAACAGCAGCATCGTGCGGTCTTCGCGTTGCTGGTGGCGCACCGAAGGGTCGATCGTGGCGGCTGGCATCAAGGCGGGGTCCTGGAGAATCCGTTTGGCTGTCGTCATCATGCACCTACGGCGTCGAGAAACTGATACCACGCGGCGACGAGCCTGACGCCCGGCGCGCGCAGCGCGTGAAACGGCACGGGACGCAAGCCGTCCTGTGCGAGCATCGCGAGTTCGGGCGATTCGCCGAGCGCGAGCGCCGCCGCGTGCTGGCCGATCAGGCTCGCCATCGCGACGCCCGCGCCGTTGTAGCCGAGACAGAACACGGTCGCGTCATCGCTCTTGCCGACGTGCGGCAGCGCGTTGAACGTCATGCCCACATATCCCGACCATCGATACTCGACCGGCGTGTCCTTCAATTGCGGAAACAGCGCGACCATCGCGCGTTGCAGGGCGTCGAAGCCGGTCGGCTCGCCTTCCTTGCCGAACGCGTCGCGGCCGCCGAACAGCATGCGTCCGTCGACCTTGCGGAACCACTTCATCATGCGGCGCGTTTCGGTGTAGCTGCGGCGATTGACCATCAACTGCGCATCGAGTTCGGGCAACAGCTTGGCCGTGGCGATCATCGCGCTGCGGAACGGCACGAGTTCGCGATGATATGGCGCGGTCGCATCGGTCAGATTGGAATACGCGTTGGTCGCGACGATCACGCGTTTCGCGCGCACCGTGCCGCCGGGCGCTTTCAGCACGACGCGGCCATCTTCCGCACGCGACATGCCGATCACCGGCGTCGATTCGTAGATCGGCACGCCGCGCGCGGTCAGTCCGGCGGCCAGCCCGCGCACGTATTCGAGCGGCAGAATCGTGCCCGCGTCAGCGCTCAGCACGCCGCCGACGAAACCCTTCGAACCCGTCTCGTGCTCGATCTCCGCACGCGACTGAAACGTCATCGACGTATCCTTCAGCGTCGCGCGGACCCAGTCGGCTTCGGCGCGAATCGATGCCAGCGCGCGCTCCGTATGCGCGCATCGCAAGCTGCCGGTGTGCTCGAACTGCGCGCGCGTCAGCTTGAATTCGTCGATCAGCGATTCCACCGCGCGCACGCCGTCATGCGCGAGCCGATGCATGCGAATCGCCGTGTCGACGCCATGCGAATTCGCAATCGACGGAAACGACAGGCGAAACTTCGACGACACCACGCCGCCGTTTCGCCCGCTCGCGCCCCAGCCGACCGGATTCGCATCGAGCAGCGCGCATTCGACGCCGCGCTTTTGCAGCGCATACGCGGCGGTCAGCCCCGAATACCCCGCGCCGACGATCGCGACTTCGACATCGAGATCGCGCGCGAGCGGCGCGCCGCTCGATACGGGCGCGTCCATCGTGGGCACGCGTGCGGCCATCGCTCGCCAGAGCGAATCGGCATGCGGGCGCGGTTGGGTCGTCGGGGCACGCATGGTCATCGTCCTCGTTCGTCTCGGCCTTAGGCGGCGGCGCGGAGTTCGGCGTCCACGGCATCCGCGAGTTGTGCGAGTGTCGCGAACTTCCACGTCGGCGTCGTGACGGCTTCGGGCGTCGGCGTCGCGCCGAAACCCTTCATGCCCTGGCGACGCTCGATCCACGCGGTCTTGTAACCGAGCTGCGTCGCGATGCCGATATCGTGATACTGGCTCTGCGCCGTATGCAGAATCTCTTCGAACTTGTAGCCGAACGCCGCCTGACGGCCGCGGTTGTACGCGAAGAATTGCGGGTCCGGCTTGGCGACGCCGGTTTCGTCGCAGCAGACGGTATCGTCGAACGGATTGCCGAGCGTGTGCGCATACGCCGACAGCGCGACGCGATCCGCGTTGGTCATCGCGACAAGACGGAAGTGCTTGCGCAGACGCTTGAGCGCGGCGACGGAATCGTCGAACGCGGGCCAGTCGAGCACGTCGCGCTGAAAGGCGGAGGCGGACGTCGCGTCGTCGGGCAAGCCGAGTTTCTTCGCGAGATGCAGATAGACATTGGCCATTTCATGGCTCGAACGGCCGTAGAACTTCGCGCGCCCTTCCATGTACGGCTCGAAAATCTGATCGTCGGTCAGGTCCTTGGCCTTCGGTCCGCCTAAGCGTCGCACGGAATCGAGCACGCCTTTTTCGAAGTTGATCAGCGTGCCGACGACATCGAACGTCAGGACCTTGAAATCGGTGAGATTCATTGCTTCATCCTTTACGGTTTGCTTCTGCGTTTGAAGTCGAGATCGCCCGTGCACAGGCGCTCAGGGAAAAGAAAAAAGTCGTTTAAGCAGCCACCACGATGGTGTCCTGCGGATCGAGCGCGACGGTCATCGGCGCGCCGGGTTCGGGAATGCGTTTGCGGGCTTCGTGGCTGCTGGGCTGACGCAAGCTGATCGCGGTGCCGTCGGCGAGCGCGGCGAACACGCGCAGGCTTTCGCCCTGGTAAAGAATCTCGGTGACGCGACAGGTCAGACGATTCGCGTTCGCATGACGATTCTCGCCGTCGATGATCAGCTTCTCCGTCTGCACCGCGAGCAGCAGTTTTTCAGCGCGCGGCAGCGAATGCGCGGTGCGCAGAACGGTATCGCCGAGACGCACGGCAGCGTCGCCTCGCCGATGAAACTCGCGACGAAGGCATCGCACGGACGATCGTAAAGCCGCTCGGGCGTGTCGATCTGCACCAGCTTGCCGTCCTTGAGCACCGCGACGCGATCGCTCATCGTGAGGGCTTCGCGCTGATCGTGCGTCACGTTGACGATCGTCGCGCCCAACTGGCGATGCAGTCGGCGCAGTTCGATCTGCATGGTCTCGCGCAGCTGTTTGTCGAGCGCGGAGAGCGGTTCGTCCATCAGAATGAGCTGCGGCTTGAAGACCATCGCGCGAGCGAGCGCCACGCGTTGTTTCTCTCCGCCGGACAGTTGATGGATGCTGCGGTTTTCGTAGCCCTTGAGTTCGACCATCGCGAGCGCATCGGCGACGCGCGGGCCCCAGGTCGATTTCGGTTCGCGTCGCGCGCGCAGCGAGAAGGCGACGTTTTCGCCCACGGTCATATGCGGAAACAGCGCGTAGTTCTGAAACACGATGCCGATATCGCGCTTGTGCGGCGGCGCAAATGTAATGTCGCGTTCGCCGACCCAGACGCTGCCGGAGCTCGGCTGCACGAAGCCGCCGAGAATGCCGAGCAGCGTCGTCTTGCCCGAACCCGACGGCCCGAGCAGCGAGACGAACTCGCCCGGCGCGATATCGAGCGATACGTCGTCCAGCGCAGTCACCGCGCCGTAGCGCTTGGTGGCGGACCTGATTGACACTCCGGCGATTTTTGAAGCTGAGGCGCGTGCGTCCATGCCGTTTCTCTCGTCACTGGTGCGGATGTTGGAAAAAATATAAGGTGCGGCTTTTTTGACGGCAATTCCAAAATTGTTGGATCTGGCATAACATCAGGCCATGCCTAATCTGCGAAGAAAGCTGCCGAGCGCCAATGCGTTGTTCGTGTTCGAAGCCGTCGCGCGTTGCGGCAACTTCACGCGCGCGGCGCAGGAACTCTACGTCAGTCAGCCTGCCGTGAGCAGAATGCTCGCGCGCATGGAAGACCATATCGGCGTGCGGCTGTTCGAGCGCGTGCGCGGCGGTATCGAATTGACGGAAGACGGGCGGATTCTGTATCGCAAGATATCGGAGGGATTCAACAGTATCGAGAGCGCGATTCGCGAGATCGAGGCGCGTTCGACCGGCGTCGAAACCGTCACGCTGTCGGTGTCGACGGCTTTCACCACGCACTGGCTGATGCCGCGCATGAGCCGGCTGAATCGCGCGTTTCCATCGGTCGATCTGCGCTTTCAGCTGATCTCGGGGCGTATCGGCGGGCCACTGGTCGATGTCGATCTCGGCATGCGTTTTCTGCACGATGAAGAGATCGACGAAAACGCCGTGCTCGTGATGCCCGAAACGCTGCTGCCGCTGTCGAATCCCGGTTATCACGAGACCGCATCCAGCGAGTCGGGCCGCGCGCATGGCGACACCGTCATCGTCATGGACGACGAGGAGCGCGGCTGGCACGAGCGTTTTCATGCGTTCGCGTCGAAGGAACGTCACGCGGCCGGCATGCTCAGTTTCAACGATTACGCGATCGTCGTGCAGGCCGCGCTGCTCGGGCAAGGCATCGCACTCGGCTGGCTGAACGTGACATCGCACTGGCTGTCGCAGGGCGCGCTGGTGCCGGCGGAAGAAGAAATCATCGTGACGAGCCGGCGATGTTGCCTGCTGACGCCGCCGAATGGTCCGATGCGGCCCATCGTCGCGGATGTGCGCGACTGGCTGATCGAGGAAACGCGCAGCGATATGCGCGTGATCGACGGCCGCTATCCGAAGCTCGGCGTACGCGATGCGCTGAAGCAGACCGGCGTCGATATCGGCTGATTCCGTGACGACGCGCGCGCTGCGCTTCATTCATATGATGTGTTAGGCTGAAACGCCCATCGTTCTGCCCATTCAGACATTGAGAGCCGTCATTCTCGCCCTCGCGGCGGCGGCGCTGTTCGGCGCCGCGACACCTGTCGCCAAGGTCCTGCTCGGGACCCTCTCCCCTTTCATGCTCGCCGGATTGTTCTATCTCGGCAGCGGCATCGGACTGGGCGCGATTTTCATCGCGCGTTCGTTGCGCGGGCGCACGCCGCGCGAACATGTGTTTCGCGCCGCCGAAATTCCGTGGCTGCTCGGCGCGACGATCGCGGGCGGCATCGCCGGTCCGGCGTTGCTGATGCTCGGTCTTTCGCACGTCGGCGCCGCGACCAGTTCGCTGCTGCTGAATCTCGAAGGCGTGCTGACCGCGGTCATCGCGTGGGTCGTGTTTCGCGAGAATGTCGATACGCAAGTGTTTCTTGGCATGGTCGCCATCGTGATCGGCAGTGTGATGCTGTCGTGGCAGCCCGGCGCGGCGATGGTGCCGGTCGGCGCGCTCTACATCGTCGGCGCCTGTCTGTGCTGGGCGATCGACAATAACCTCACGCGCAAGGTCTCGACCAACGATGCCATGGCGATCGCCTGCGTGAAGGGGCTCGTCGCGGGCCCGGTGAATCTGTCGATCGCGCTGTTCAACGGCGCATCGCTGCCGGACGCCTCCACGCTGCTCGCCGCGATGCTCACCGGCTTCGCGGGCTATGGCGTCAGTCTCGTACTGTTCGTTATTGCGTTGCGCGAGTTGGGCACGGCGCGCACCGGCGCGTATTTCTCCGTGGCGCCTTTGTGCGGCGTGGCCTTGTCGCTGGCGATCTGGCCGGAACTGCCGGGCCCGTCGTTCTGGATTGCCGCCGCGCTGATGGCGCTTGGCATCTGGCTGCATGTGCGCGAACGTCACGCGCATTCGCATACGCACGAGTATCTCGCGCACACGCATCGTCATCGGCATGACGAGCATCATCGGCATGAGCACGATTTTCCGTATTCCGGCGACGAACCGCATACGCATCCGCACGAGCATCTGCCGATCACGCATACGCACGCGCATTTTCCGGATATTCATCACCGGCACCGGCATTGAACGCGCGTCGGCCTTCATAAAAAAAGCGAGATACGGTGTCAGCCGATATCTCGCTCTTCTAACGATTCAGGCGAATTACTGTTCGCCTTCTTTCACCACCGTCTTGCGTGCGCGACTCGATCGCGATGTCGATTTGCGCGGCGTCTTGGGCTTCGCTTTCGGCTCGGGCGGCACGTCGAAGGACGGTTCCGCGGATGCTTCCAGCGGCGCTTCCGCCTCGGTCTTCTTCGCCGCGCCTTTACGCTTGCGACGCGCCGGCGCTTCGGCGGGCGGTGCGGTCTCGACCGGTGCCGATGCTTCTTCGATCACCGGTTCATGGCTGACAGGCTCCGCGTGCGCTTCGGGAAACGGCGTCGCGGCTTCTTCGGCTTCGACGACGGGCTGAGCAACGACAGGTTCGCTCTTGCGCCCGCGCCGATCGTCACGACGACGCGATTTGCCCTTCGGCTCGACGGCGGACTCTTCCTTGACAGCGGCAACCGGCTCCGTCTGCCTGACTTCCGTCGTCACCGTCGACACGTTGCGAAACACGAACGAGCCGTTCTTATCGTCGCGCCCGACTTCGAGCAGACCGCGCGATTGCGCTTCATCCAGCAGATTGCCGAACGCGCGGAATCCGTAGTGCGTTTCGCTGAAGCCCGGCTTGCGACGCTTGATCGCGCTCTTGAGCACCGACGCCCAGATCTTGCCGCTTTCGCCGCGTTCGGACGAGAGCGCCTCGAAGGTTTCGACCGCGATCGCAATGGCTTGCGACCTGCGCGAATCGGTTTCCTGCTTCGGCTGCTTTTCTTCGTTCGGTTGACGCTTGGCCTGGGCGCTGGCTTCGCGTGCCTCGCGCTTGGCGATGGCGCGTTGCTGTTCGCGCACGAGGTCGTCGTAGAAGATGAATTCGTCGCAGTTGGCGACGAGCAGATCGGACGTGGAATGCTTCACGCCCACGCCGATGACTTTCTTCGCGTTTTCGCGCAGCTTCGAGACCAGCGGCGAGAAATCGGAGTCGCCGCTGATAATCACGAAGGTATCGACATGCGACTTCGTATAACAAAGATCGAGCGCATCGACGACGAGACGAATGTCCGCCGAATTCTTGCCGGACTGTCGAACGTGGGGAATCTCGATCATCTCGAAGCTCGCCTCGTGCATCGCCGCCTTGAAGCCCTTATAGCGATCCCAATCGCAATAAGCCTTCTTGACGACGATGCTTCCCGTCAGCAGCAAGCGCTCGAGCACCGGCCTGATGTCGAACTTCTCGTATTTCGCATCGCGCACGCCGAGAGCGACGTTTTCGAAGTCGCAAAACAGGGCCATGCTGACGCTTTCCTGGTTGGCAGGCATTTACCTCTCCGGATATCGCGGCACGTTAGTGAACGTGCATATGATATCTGGTCTGGCCCTATCGTCGTGCGGGCTTATTTGCCCTCTTTTGTGACGGCGTCGAGCACGGCCGCGAGAACCTGTTTCGACAGACGCGGATTCGACGGTGACGTGGCGCGCGACAGCACCATGCCGCCGACCATCATCGCGAGCGTGGTGATGGCCTGATCGCGGCTGGCGCTCGCGCTGCCGTTGCCGCCCAATGTCAAATAGCGCTCGCCGAACAGCTTCACGTACGTTTCGACCCCATGCGTCATGGTTTCGCCGATGGGACCGTCTTTTCTGGCGGCCTCCGCACCGAGCGCGGCGATCGGGCAGCCGTCGTGCGGCGTATCGCGGTGGCGCTCCGACAGATAAGCCTTGAAATACGCAGCCAGCGCTTTGTCGTCGCCGGGCGTGACATTCCTAAGCTTTTTGATTCCGTTGATGAACGCGTGTTCGCAAGCCTCGGCCGCGAAGTGGTCTTTCGACTCGAAGTGTCCGTAAAGACTGTCGTACGTAAGTCCGGCTTCGCGCGCGATCTGCGCGACACCGACACCTTCGAGTCCGTGTTCACGATATAGACGCGACGCCGCTTCGAGCAGCGCGTCGCGATTCTGTTCGGCCTGTTCTTTCGATACCTTCATGACGCCTCGGAATGGGTGCCCCGACTCAGGACGGTCAGGGACGAATTGGAGTCGTTCCAGTATAGCGCTCTTAGATTACACAAATAGGCCTCCGCGCTTAATTCGCAATCCGAACTACCTCATCATAACGCCAATTTTTTAAAGCCTTGACAAAGCGACCATGCTTTTTACGAAGCCTCTAATAGCCTTAAAGAAAATCCAGGCCGGCGCTTAAGCTAATCGGCTCAACACGGCTAAAACCGCAAGCGCGATGAAAACTTGCGCTACGATGGCGACTTTTCTCCATCCGGCCTTCGCCGTTCCGTTGTGACCGCGTCCGAATTCAAAGCCCTCGCGCAGAGGCTGACGGCCCGTCTGGCCGCGAGGCTGCGCCCACGCACGCTGCTGCTGGTGCCCGCGCTGCTCGTGCTGTATGTGCTGGTGCTGATTCCGTTTACGCCCGGCATCCGCGATCTTCGTCGCGCGAAGGTCGATCAACCCGCGCAGATCTATTCCGCCGATGGCAAGCTGCTCGCCGAATTCAAGCCGACGCATCGCGAATGGGTGAGCCTCAAGCAGGTTTCGCCGTATGTGATCGACGCGCTGATTTCGACGGAAGACCGGCGCTTCTATTCGCATCACGGGATCGATTTCAAGCGCACGGCATCGGCAGCCTTGCATACGCTCAAGGGCAACAAACAAGGCGGCTCGACGCTCACGCAGCAACTGGCGCGCAATCTCTATCCCGAAGAAATCGGCCGCTCGCAGACGCTTACGCGCAAGGTCAAGGAAGCGATCACCGCGTTCAAGATCGAAGCGGTGTATTCGAAGGACGAGATTCTCGAAACTTATCTCAACACGGTGCCGTTTCTCTATAACGCGTACGGCATCGAGATGGCCGCGCGCACGTATTTCGGCAAATCGGCGGGACAGCTCGACTTGCTGGAAAGCGCGACGCTCATCGGCATGTTGAAGGGCAATAGCTATTACAACCCGGTGATCAACCCGGAGCGCGCGCTGGACCGGCGCAATATCGTGCTCGGGCAGATGGTGAGGTTCGGGCATCTCGTGCCAAACCGGCTCGATGGGTTGCAGAAGCGCCCGCTGCGCATCGACTTCGAGCGGCAGACGGAAGAGCCTGGACGCGCGCCGCATTTCGCGCAGCAGTTGCGCAAGTGGCTGATCGCGTGGGCGGACGACAACGACTTCAATATCTATTCCGATGGCCTCGTCGTGCGCACGACCATTGATTCGCGTCTTCAGGCGATGGCCACGCAAGCGGTCACGCTTCAGGGCAATCAGCTTCAGTCGATCGCGAATACCGCGTGGGGCGGGCGCGGCGGCTGCGCGAACGCGAATCCCGACGTGGCGCACGCGTTTATCCGCGAATCGGACGAGTATCGCGCGCGACGCACGGCTGGCGCGAACGATGCCGACGCATTGAAGCAGCTCGGCGCGAATCGCGGGTTCATGCAGGCGCTGTGCGAAAGCAAGACGCGCGTGCAGGCCGCCTTCATCGCGCTCGATCCGCGCAACGGGCAGATCAAGGCGTGGGTCGGCAGCCGCGATTTCACGCAGGATCCGTTCGATCACGTCCAGCAGGCGCGGCGTCAGCCCGGCTCGACGTTCAAGCCTTTCGTGTACGGCGCGGCCTTCGATCGCGGCGCGAAGCCGACCGATACTTTCGTCGATCAGGCCGTCGAGATTCCGATCAACGGCCAGGAAGTCTGGCGTCCGACCGACGATTCGCCGCCGAGCGGCAAGCCCGTCAGCCTGCGCGACGGCATCGCGTATTCGAAGAACCGCATCACCGCGCAATTGATGGAAACCGTCGGCCCCGCGCGCGTGGCGCGGCTCGCGCGCAACATGGGCGTGCGCGAAAGCCATCTCGACGAAGTGCCGTCGCTCGCGCTGGGCACGAGTCCGGTGACGTTGAAGGAGATGGTGTCGGCGTACGGCACCATTGCCGATGACGGCAACTATATGGAGCCGCTGCTCGTCACGCGTATCGAGAACAAGGACGGCGAGGTGCTCGCGCAGTTCGAAAGCGCGCCCGAACGCGCGTTGTCGGTGAGCGCGACGCGCAAGCTCGTCGACGTGATGCGCGATGTGATCAATTGCGGCACGGGCACGGCCATCCGCACGCGCTTCGGCATTCGCGGCGACGTCGCGGGCAAAACCGGCACGACGCAGGACAACGCGGACGGCTGGTTCATCCTGATGCAGCCGCAACTGGTGGCGGGCGCGTGGGTCGGTTTCAACGATAGCCGCGTGACGCTGCGCAGCGATTACTGGGGACAAGGCGCGCACAGCGCGTTGCCGATCGTCGGCGACTTCACGCAGCGCGCATTGCGTTCGCATCTGATCGACGGACGCGCGCGTTTCGATACGCAGGAGACGCCGGGCTTCTGGCAGACGCGCATCGCTCGCCTGCAAACGTGGCTGGCGCAGACGTTCTCGAAGGAGCCGAAGCCGAGCACGGCGAAGCAGACCGCCGCGCCGAAACCCGCCCGCGTTAAGCGCGCGCCCGCCGAGCCCGATGCCGAAGTGACCGAGCAAACGCCGCAGCCGCCCGTGTTTACGTCGATGCCGCCGCTTTACCCTGCGCCATCGGATGCGGCGAGTGCGGCGCCGGCTTCATCGCCGGGCGAGTGACGATTTGCGGTTGTGGGCTCACGCATTAACGGCTAAGTTATTCGTGGGGACCACAATCGCAATCGGCATCGATGACCAATCACAATGCGCTTATAGCCAACAATGACGGCTTTCTGCGCGACCTTCAGCTGTTCTGCACCGTGGCGCGGCGCGCCAACTTTATCACCGCATCCAACGAGATGGGGATTTCGCCGTCGCACGTCAGCAAGCGCATCGCGATGCTGGAGCAGTCGCTCGGCGTAAAGCTGTTTTTGCGCACGACGCGGCGCGTGTCCATCACCGATGACGGCGAGGCCGCGTTTCGCTGGGCGCAGAAGATTCTCGACGACGTGCAAGGCATGGCGGATTCCTTCGCCGGCGTGACGGGCGAACCGCGCGGGTTGATTCGCATCAGCACGAGTCTGCGGCTTGGGCGCGAACACGTCTCGCCGATTCTGTCGCTGCTTCGGCAGCGCTATAGCGAACTCGATATCTACCTCGAACTGCTCGACCGGCGCGTCGATCTGCTCGGCGAAAGCTTTGACATCGACATTCGCGTCGGCGATGTGCAGGAGCCGCATCTCATCGCGCATAAGATCGTCGAGCGCGCGCGGATTCTGTGCGCGTCGCCGACGTATCTGGAACGCGCCGGCGTGCCGCGCAGCTTCGGCGAACTCGCGCAACACGATTGCCTGCTGTTTCGCGATCACGATCGCGGTTTCGGCGTGTGGCGCATGCACGGGCCAGACGGCGAGGAGTCGGTGAAAGTCACGGGGCCGATCGGCTCGAATCACAGCGATATCGTCACGCAATGGGCGCTCGCGGGTTATAGCGTGATCATGGGTCGGTGTGGGATGTCGCGACGCACCTTGCGTCGGGCGCGCTCGTGCGCGTGTTGCCGCTGCATCAGCAACGTGCCGATGTGTGGGCGGTTACGTCGGCGCGTTCGTCGTCATCGGCGAAGATTCGGGTGTGCGTGGAGTTTCTTCGGGATCAGTTGATCGCTGGGCCGCATGCGCTCGTCACGCGTGCGGATGGCAACTGAACGGCAGGCGACGTTGTGTCGTTACAACATTTCACAAATCGCTGTATACGCTCGTGATCTAGGGTTTATACTGAACTCGTCTCCTCTTGATATGGATTCAAAGCCCGCCAATCAGCGGGCTTTTTTTGTGCGCCCAGCATGGGCGCACTCTTGCGGGTGCAAGTCGCGCGGCAAGTTGACCACAGCGAGCGAAGTGAAGCGCAACTGCGGAAGGGCGACCGACCGTGGGGAGGAAGCGTGG